>JAVROG010000277.1:0-18925 GCA_032162865.1 Mycobacterium sp.
CCGATACAGTGCGGGTGCTCTACGGCGGCTCGATGAACGCGAAGAACGTCGCCGACCTCGTTGCTCAGGAAGACATCGACGGCGGCCTCGTTGGCGGGGCGTCCCTGGACGGCGAGCAGTTCGCCACCCTGGCGGCCATCGCCGCAGGTGGTCCACTGCCGTAGCGCGAGGTCGGAGCCTTCCTGGTCGAGGTGGCCAGAATCTGGCTCCGTACGGGATATATGTCGTCTCTAGAGCCTGAGTACTGCAGCCGGAGGGCCGCCCTCGGCGTCGTCGGAGGTTTGGCCGCAATGGTCGCTGGGTGCTCCCATGCGCCGCATGCTGCCGGAGTTGTCGACGGGCCGGTGCGCTACGCCTACGGCGCCCACCCCAGCCAATACGCCGAAGTCACACTGCCTGCGGGGCAGAACCCGGCGCCTGTGGTGGTGGTGATCCACGGCGGCTACTGGTCGGCCAGGTATGGGGCCGAGCTCGGCCGCCCATTGGCCGCAGACCTCGCAGGTCGCGGCTTCGCCGCGGTCAATGTCGAATACCGGCGGGTGGGCGACGGAGGCGGCTGGCCGGAGACCGGTCAGGACGTAGCCACTGCGGTTGACGCGCTGCGCGCACGCTCGACCGGGATGGACTTGAATAGGGTTGTCGCCCTTGGGCATTCGGCAGGAGGGCAGCTTGCTGGCTGGCTGGCATCACGTCGCGGCGGTGCCGTAACGCTCACCGGTGTGGTGCTTCAGGCGGGCGTGCTGGACCTGGTCCGCGGTTCGGCCGAGGGGCTCGGCGGCGGCGCGATCGACGCCTAGCTGGGCGGCAGCCCGACTGAGAAGCCGGACGCGTATGCACAGGCTTCTCCCATCGCGTTGCTACCGCTGGGCGTTCCGTCAATCTGTGTGCACGGCACCTCCGACACGCTGGTGCCCATTCGCCAGTCGCGGGACTTCGTCGAGGCCGCTCGACGCACGGACAACACCCAGCTGTGGACGTTCGACGGCGACCACTTCGATCCCATCACCGTCGGTACCCAAGCGTGGCAGCTGTGTGTCGACGGACTGCACCGTTTGACGAACAGTTGATTGTCTTATCGTTGCCGGGCGTAACCGAGCGAAGCGCTACCGAACCCTCCTGCCGGAACCTTGTACAGGAGTTCCACCACGTTGCCGGGGGCAACGTTGACCGCGATATCGGTGTGATAGGTGTCTCCTGTCCCACCAGTCCCGGCCGATCACGCCGGCATTTGGACCGCTGGGCGCAGCCGCGCGGCGAGGTAGGGCGCCGTCCGGCTTTTTAGGGCCTCAGCGACTTGCCTGGGTGTACCTGCCGCGACGACGCGCCCACCGTCGGCGCCTGCGCCGGGCCCCAGATCAATCACCCGGTCGGCCCCGGCGACCACATCCATATCGTGTTCGGCGACCACGACGGTGTTCCCGGCATCGACCAGGCGGTGCAGCTGGCGTTCGAGGAGTTCGACATCGGCGGGGTGCAGGCCCGTGGTGGGCTCATCCAGGACGTAAAGAGTGTGTCCGCGGCGGACGCGCTGCAACTCTGATGCCAGCTTGATCCGCTGAGCCTCGCCGCCGGAGAGTTCAGTGGCGGGCTGACCGAGCCGCAAATAGCCCAGCCCGACCTCGCGCAGGGTCGCCAGACTCCTTGCGGCACTGGGTAATTCCAGGAACGTCGCCGCCTCGTCCACCGTCATCGCGAGCACATCGGCGATGGTGTGTTCGCGATAGCGCACCTCAAGGGTTTCCTCGGAATAGCGGGCGCCGTGACAGGTCGGGCAAGGCGCGTAGGTACCAGGAAGAAACAGCAATTCGACAGCCACGAAACCCTCGCCCTGACACGTGGGGCAACGACCCTCTGCGACATTGAACGAGAACCGGCCAGCGGTCCAGCCGCGGCGGCGCGCTTCGTCGGTTTCGGCGAAGGCCTTGCGTACCGCGTCGAATAGGCCCGTATAGGTGGCAAGATTCGACCGCGGGGTTCGCCCGATCGGGCGCTGATCTACCGTCACCAGGCGGTCGATCGACTGAATTCCCTGTGCCGTCACTCCGACACTCGCGTCGTGATCGATGTCAATGGTGCCGGCGTCGGCGTCCCCGGAGACCGGTTCGTCTGATTCGGGGATGGCACTTGCACTGCCCAGGTGGCGGGCGACGACATCGCCGAGAACCTTGCACACCAGCGTCGACTTTCCTGATCCGGAGACACCGGTAACCGCCGTTAACACCCCCAGCGGCACATCGACGTCCAAGCCGTGCAGGTTGTGGAAGCTGATGCCGCGCAGCCGCAGTGTTGCTGAGGGCGTTCGCAACGCACGGGCGGCGGGCGCCGCGTCGTCGAACAGGTGACGTCGGGTGACGGACGACTGGATTGTCGCCAGGCCGGGCACCGGCCCGCTGTACAGGACCCGACCGCCGAGCTCGCCGGCCCCAGGCCCGACGTCGACGATCCAGTCCGCGCGGCGCACCACGTCCATGTCGTGCTCGACCACGAATAGCGAGTTGCCGGCCCGCCGCAGTCGGTCAAGCACGTCCAGCAGCGGCTCGGCGTCGGCGGGATGCAGACCGGCTGACGGTTCGTCTAGCACGTAAAGGACGCCGAACAAGCCAGCGCGCAGTTGAGTGGCCAACCGGAGGCGCTGCAGCTCGCCAGGCGAGACTGTCGGGGTACGCCTGTTCAGACTCAGGTAGCCCAGCCCCAGGTCCACCAGTACCTGGATGCGGGCGACGAGATCGGCGGCGATCATCGTTGCTACTTCGGTGTGTTCGCCCGACTGCGTGGACTCGTATGCGGCCTCGGCGCCGGTCCGGGTTGCGGCGGGCCGCAGGGCCTCGGCGAGGTCAGTCAGCGACATGGCGACGTAGTCGGCGATAGTCCGGTGCGCGAAGCGCACAGCGAGCGCCTCTGGCCGCAGCCCTGCACCGTGGCAGGCCGGACATTCCACGTTGTCGACGAACTGCAGCACACGTCGGCGCATCGTCGCGCTCTGCGAGTTCGCGAGGGTGTGCCGGACGTGGCGCTCGGCGCTGGAAAACGTGCCATTGTAGTAATAGGCGGCCGTCACGGGATTAACACTCGGGTCAATCGTGACGGTCGGCTGCTCGTCGGTGAAGAGGATCCAATTACGCTGGCGCTTAGGCAGTTTCCGCCACGGCCGGTCGATGTCGTAACCAAGGGTGATCAGGATGTCGCGAAGGTTCTGCCCCTGCCACGCTCCCGGCCACGCGGCCACCGCGCCCTCGCGGATAGTCAGAGACGGATCGGGAACCAGAGTCTGTTCGGTCACCCGGTGAATACGACCCAAGCCGTGGCACTCCGGGCACGCACCGACCGCGGTGTTCGGCGAGAACGCGTCGGAATCCAATCGCTCGGTAGCGTCCGGCGGGTATGTCCCGGCACGAGAGAAGAGCATTCGCAGCAGATTCGACAGCGTTGTCACTGTCCCGACGGTCGACCGCGACGTTCCCGATCCCCGGCGCTGCTGAAGCGCGACGGCCGGCGGGAGACCGGTGATGTCATCGACCTTCGGCGCGTCGGTGGGCAGCAACAGTCGTCGGGCGTACGGGGCGACCGACTCAAAGTAGCGGCGCTGCGCCTCGGCGTAGATCGTTCCGAACGCGAGCGAGGACTTGCCCGACCCCGACACCCCGGTAAAGGCGACGAAGGCGTCCCGCGGCGCGGCCACGTCGACCGCCTGAAGGTTGTGCACGCGGGACCCGTGGACCCGCACGTACGGATCGATGTCGTTGGACACCCCAACTTGCTTGATCTTGGGCTGCGAGCCCCGCTCACCCATGGGCGGGCATCAGTTCGCTTGGTCAAATCGCTGGCGTTGCCGAACCCCATACGTCGCCGCCTCCACGGCATCATCGTCCTCCATCCCCGACCCCAGGGCGCCGCCCAACGTGGCAACAGCCGCCACCAACCAGACCATCATCAACAGGGATGGGAGTCCGAAAGGATGACCGATGTTTTTCGCGACCAATTGCGGCGGTAGCGTCCACCACGCGGTTACCAGCAGCAGAGCAAACAGCCCGACGTGGAAGATGACCACCCCGATCGTGAGTGTGACCGCAGTCGATGCGTTGTACAGAACCGCGCGGTCACGCTCGCTGGCCGACTCCGGCCGTTCCCACAATTTGTGTGCAACGATCAGCCACGCAATCAGCGCTGCGCTGGCCAAGATTGTTGCCGCGCTCAACCGCCACGGGCCCATAGTGTCGGCCAGCTGCCAAATCGTCGGATACGCAAGGCTGACGGCCCCAGTGGCGAACGCCGCCATCATCACCTTCGACATACCAGTCACCAATCGCCACGGCCGGTTGGCGTAAACCATGCCCGCCAGCAGCCGCAGCCGTGACAGTGCTGACGGCGCCACGTAGCGGACGACGTCGTCGTCCTGTGTCCGCGTCAGCCGCTTCATCGACGGGTTCTGCTTCTTTGACTGGGACGTCACCTCGGCCACGACGGTCTGTGCCAATTCCCTCACCCGACGGTCGACGAACACACCACCAACCCCGGGAATGGAAATCACTGCGAACCGATCAGGCACGCTGATGTCCGCTATCACCGGTGTGGTCCCCTCACGCCGGGGCAGATCCGTTAGGTAGATAACGATGTCTTGGGTCTTGCCAGCCGGGTCAATGGTGCCGACTACGTCTGAAACCTCGGCATATTCGTCGAGAGGATAGGCGTGACGTCGCACCGACACCTCCCAGTTATCATCCGGGCGAGCCCCGTCCGTCAGCGCATTCGGTAGCGAATCAGACAGACGTTCGGCGATCACCGCCGGAACACCGGGGTCGGCAATCAGCAAGACCGAGGACGAGTCGCCTGGCATTAGAATCGCGTACCCGCACCCCCCTCGGCCAAACATCCGGTGGGCTGACCTCGAGCTTCCGCGGCATGTCGGTTCGCACCACCCATTTCACCGGCACGGTCACCGACCTTCGGCTGATGCTCGGCCGCAGCCGCCGACACGGGATCGATAGGTGGAAGGTCGCGACCGCTCAGAGGCTGCTGAGCAGCACCATCAACAACGGGAACCCGAACGCGAAGACCAGGATGCCCACCATGAGAGCGATGGTGATGCCGACTCCGTTGTAGCTCTGGGGTGGCGCGCCCAGTGATCCGGGGCTGAATCCCCAGACCGGCGCCTTGTATTCGAGCTCGACCAGCCGGCCCGGATAGACATCGACGAAAGCGTCGGCCGGCCCGATCTGCGGTGGCAGAAAGTACGGCACGTGCACGTGGACGCGGTGTTGGCCGGGCCGCGCCGCCACCACGTTGCGGCCCCATACGGCGGGCGGTGCCTCATAGCCGTCGATCAAGATCTTCGGTTTGAAGAGCGCGAGCATGAACGAAAGCGGCATGAAATGCGTGGTGATGGCGACGCCCTCGGCGGCCTGCTGCTGCGGTGGCTGCGGAGTCCAGGCCTGCGGCTGCTGCGGCTGCTGCTGGGGAGGCCAGTTCTGCTGCGGCTGCTGCTGGGGAGGCCAGTTCTGATGCGGGCGCTGCTGGGGAGGCCAGTTCTGTGGGTACTGCCCCGGCTGCTGCGGATAGTTCACGGGGTCAGCGGTACTTGATCAACAACGCCACGCCGATAACGGACACCAGCCAGATTCCGGTGATGAACAGCGTCAACCGGTCCAGGTTCTTCTCCACGACCGTCGACCCGGACAGGCTGGATTGCACACCGCCACCGAACAGGGTCGAAAGACCGCCACCCTTCGCGCGGTGCAGCAGCACCAGCAACACCACCAGCACGCTGGTGACCACGAGGGTGATCTGCAGGCCCAGTTCCATAACGGGCAGCCTACCTAACAGCCCCCCGACAACAGGCGCCGACCGTGTGGGTCACTAATACTGGGACCCATGGCAGAGGTTTCTGATTCCGCACTGGACCCGATCGGCGACGTCCATCGGACGGCGCTGGGGCGGGAAGCGACCGAGCCGATGCGCGCCGACATCAGGCTGTTGGGGGCAATCCTCGGTGACACCGTGCGCGAGCACAACGGTGAGGAGGTATTCGACCTCGTTGAGCGTGCGCGGGTGGAATCCTTCCGGGTGCGGCGCTCAGAAATCGACCGCGCCGAGATATCTCGCATGTTCGACGGCATCGACATCCACCAGGCCATCCCGGTCATTCGCGCGTTCACCCATTTCGCGTTGCTGGCCAACGTGGCCGAAGACATCCACCGGGAACGCCGCCGCAGCATTCACGTCGCCGCCGGTGAGCCCCCGCAGGACAGCAGCCTGGCTGCCACCTACGTGAAACTCGAATCGGCGGAGTTGGATTCGGCCACCATCGCCGAGGCTCTCATTGGCGCGTTGGTGGCCCCAGTGATCACCGCCCACCCGACCGAGACCCGGCGGCGCACCGTCTTCGTTACCCAGCACCGCATCACCGAGCTGATGCGGCTGCACGCGGAGGGACACACCGAGACCGACAGCGGCCGCAGCATCGAGCTCGAGTTGCGCCGCCAGATCCTCACGCTGTGGCAGACCGCGATCATCCGGCTGTCGCGGCTGCAGATCAGCGACGAGATCGCGGTGGGGCTGCGATATTACTCGGCGTCGTTTTTCGAGGTCATTCCGAAGGTCAATGCCGAAGTCAGAGAGGCGCTGCGAGCCCGCTGGCCCGACGCCGACCTATTGTCCGGGCCGATGCTGCGGCCGGGTTCATGGATCGGGGGTGACCGCGACGGCAACCCGAACGTCACCGCTGAGGTCGTCCGGCTGGCCACCGGCAGCGCCGCCTTCACCGCGTTGGCCCATTACCTGGCCGAACTCGACCATCTCGAGCAGGAACTGTCGATGTCGTCGCGCTTGCTCAAGGTGACACCTGAGCTCGCCGAATTGGCCGACGGTTGTCAGGACAAGGCGCGCGCCGACGAGCCGTACCGGCGGGCGTTGCGGGTTGTTCGTGCCCGGCTGAGCGCCACCGCCGTTGAAATCCTGGACGAGCAGCCGCTGCAACTGCTCGACCTGGGCCTGTCGGCGTATGCCACGCCGGACGAGCTGCGGGCCGACCTAGACACCATCGACGCGTCGCTGCGCACCCATGGCAGTGCGCTACTGGCCGACGATCGGCTGGCGTTGTTGCGTGAAGGCGTGCACGTCTTCGGGTTTCATCTCAGTGGTCTGGATCTTCGGCAGAACTCCGATGTGCACGAGGAGGTGGTGGGCGAGCTGCTGGCGTGGTCCGGCGTGCACGACGACTATGCGTCGCTGTCCGAAGACGAGCGGGTCGAGTTGCTGGTGACCGAGCTGAGCACCCGCCGTCCACTCGTCGGTGACCGGGCACAACTGTCCGACCTGGCGCGCAAGGAACTCGACATCATCGGCGCTGCCACTCACGCCGTCGAAACCTATGGTCCCGCAGCAGTGCCCAACTACGTCATTTCGATGTGCCAGTCGGTGTCCGACATCTTGGAGACGGCGATCCTGATGAAAGAGGCGGGCCTCCTGGACGCCTCTGGGGACGAACCGTATTGTCCGGTCGGCATCTCGCCGCTGTTCGAGACGATCGACGATCTGCAAAACGGCGCGACGATTCTGCAAGCGATGCTCGAACTTCCGCTCTACCGAGGCATGGTGGCCGCCCGTGGTGACATGCAGGAAGTGATGCTGGGTTACTCCGACTCCAACAAAGATGGCGGATATATGGCCGCCAACTGGGCGGTCTATCGCGCCGAACTCGCGCTGGTCGAAGCCGCCCGAAAAACCGGAATTCGGTTGCGGCTCTTTCACGGTCGCGGCGGCACCGTTGGTCGCGGCGGCGGCCCCAGCTACCAGGCCATCTTGGCGCAGCCGCCGGGTGCGGTGAACGGCTCGTTGCGGCTCACCGAGCAGGGCGAGGTGATCGCCGCCAAGTACGCCGAACCGCAGATGGCCCGGCGCAATCTGGAGAGCTTGGTGGCCGCGACGCTGGAGTCCACGCTGCTGGATGTCGAAGGCCTTGGTGACGCTGCGGAGCCGGCGTATGCGGTGATGGGCGAGATCGCCAGCCTGGCGCAGCGTTCGTACGCCGAATTGGTGCACGACACACCGGGTTTCGTCGAATACTTTCTGGCCTCCACACCGGTCAGCGAGATCGGGTCGCTGAACATCGGCAGCCGGCCCACCTCGCGCAAGCCCACCTCGTCGATCTCGGACCTGCGTGCTATCCCGTGGGTGTTGGCATGGAGCCAGTCGCGGGTGATGCTGCCAGGTTGGTACGGCACCGGATCCGCCTTCGAGCAGTGGATCGCCGCGGGACCGGAAAGCGAAGACGATCGGCTGGCGGTTCTGCATGAGTTGTACGAGCGGTGGCCGTTCTTCCGCAGCGTGCTGTCCAATATGGCGCAGGTGCTGGCCAAGAGCGACCTGGGACTGGCCGCCCGCTACGCCGAGCTAGTGGATGATAAATCCCTGCGGGACAGAGTCTTTGGAAAAATCGTCCAAGAGCATCAGCGAACCATCGCCATGTACAAACGAATTACCGGCGAGGAAGACCTGCTGGCCGACAACGCGGCGCTGGCACGTTCGGTGTTCAACCGTTTCCCGTACCTGGAGCCGCTGAACCATCTTCAGGTTGAGTTGCTGCGCCGCTACCGGTCGGGCGAGGATGACGAACTGGTGCAGCGCGGCATCCTGCTGACAATGAACGGCTTGGCCAGCGCCCTCAGGAACAGCGGTTAGCGTAGCGAACGGGGCACGGTCCGTCGGCGCGGGCGACGCCACCGATCTGGGCCGGGACCGGTTTCGGGTGCGACGACCAACCTGGCGTGATCTGGTAGCCGCGCAACAGATGCGTGGTTGCCGCCGTCATCGCAGCCAATGAGAACGGCTGAGCCGGGCACGAGTGCCGTCCGTGCCCGAAGGCCGTCACCAGCATCGGTGAGGCCAGAGCGTCTTGTCCGGTCAGCCGATGCCGCGTCCACCGATTCGGTTCCCACTGATCGAGTCCCGGGGCCGCCGATGTGTTGAGCAACGGCAACAGGGTGGCGATCGTCCAGCCCGGCGGAACCTGATAGGTGACCTCACCGGTATCCAACTCGACCGGAGCCAACACGGTGCGGGCCATGATCGAGCGTTGCGCCAGCCGTGTCGACTCGAGCGCACAGCGCTGCGCAAAGTCGTCAGCATCCTTGTCTCCGTTGCGAATTCGCTCTTGAGACGCAGGATTTTCGAGTAAATCGACCAACGCCCAGCCAAGCGCGGCGGCCAGGTTGGACATCGATGCGATGTGGATAAGAGCGACGTCGAGCCCGATCCCGCGGAGTCGAACATTCTGTTCCTCTGCGCTCCATGCCTCCACGATCCTGCCAAACAGGGCCGAGCCGTCGGTATCACCAGCCTCGAACCGGGCCACCGCCGCGGCGATGGTCTCGGCGACGTCGTCCAGCGCGGCTCGCTCCGCGCGCTTGTCGCTCGCGGCCACCGCCGCCATCCTGTCCGGGTGCACGAACGAATCGGCGCCGTCGAGGGTGTCGAGGGCGCCGACCAGGCGCTCGAAGGCGTCGCCATCGGCTGATCCGGGACCCGCCCACGAGGCCAGGTTCATGCGGTGGGCAAGCCGCCGGGTCAGATCGAAGACGTCCGCCGAACCTGTTGGCCCCAGTTCGGCACTGGTCCGCTCGAGTGCCCGATCCAGGTTGGCCAGGTACAGGGCAACGTCGTCACGGCGAAACAGCGTGCCGGGCAAGGTTCGACGCCCCGCGAAAATCTCCTCGGGAAGCTTGCGGCGCAACATCAGGTAATCGGCGACGCCTTTGCTGGCCGTCTCCTCGGTGAGTGCGTAGAAAGATTCGACGCCGGTGGGGGAGAACGTGAACAGGTAGTGGTCCGCACCGCTCTCCACGACGAACGTATCGCCATGGTGTTCCCGTGCCGCTGCGATCGCGGCGACCGCATCGCCGACAGCCACGTCCCATGGCAGGCCCGTTCCGTCCGCGTAGGGCGGGGCGGGAACCGGGTAAGCGGCCGTCACGAGTTATTGCGCAGGCCGGCTCCGCAGCCTGTCCATCACCCCGCGGAACACGTGCTCGGTCGCCGAGATCGGCGTCATCATGGTTTCGCCCCAGCTAACGATGTTGTCCATGCGCTCCAGAATCGCCTCCACCGGCTGGAGGACGGCCAGCAGCCTTTTAGCGAGATCGTCGAGGCTGGCCAGGGTGCCGTCCAGGTGATCCAGTCCACTCTCGAGCCGCTCAACCGTGCCGTTGAGCGCCGCCAGTGACTTGTTCAGCTGGACGAGGGAAGTGCCGAGCCCGTCCAGGACATCTTCGACCTGCTCCACCGTCTTATCGGCATTCAACGCTGCTTGGGTGAGCGTCTTCATCCTTTGCCGAGCCGGTGTCGGGCGGCCACCGCTTCTATCTGCCATGAGGGTCATTATTACCCCATTGACGACGGGCAACCTACACCCTGCGGCATTCGTCTCGGCTCAGCGGGAAAGTTTGCTCGCGGCGTCTTCATCGAGGAGCCACAGTGTGGTCTGCAGCCCGACCGCTCCGGCGGCCGGCAAAGATACCGGATCGGCACCGCCAACAGCAGCGGCCACCGCGTCGGCCTTAGCCGCTCCCGACACCAGCAGCCAGACTGCCCGGGAGCGCTGAATTGCGGGCAATGTCAACGTGATTCGCAACGGCGGAGGCTTGGGGCAGTCCTCGACCGCGACCACCAAACGGCTGGTCTCCCGCACCGCCGGCGTGTCCGGGAACAGCGAGTTGATGTGGCCCTCGGGTCCCATTCCCAACAGGTGGACGTCAAAGCGCGGTGCCGGGTCACCGGGTGCGGCGTTGGCGGCCAGGATCTGTTCGTATGCCAACGCCGCGGCGTCGATGTCGGCGCCGAATTCGCCGTTGCTGGCCGCCATCGGGTGCACTTGGCTCGCCGGGATGGAGACGTGGTCAAGCAACGCCTCGCGCGCCTGCTTCTCGTTGCGCTCGTCGTCGTCCTCGGGCACATACCGCTCGTCGCCCCAGAACAGGTGCACCTTGTCCCAGTCGATCTGCTGCTCCTCGGCGAGGTAGCGCAGCAGCGCGATGCCGTTGCCGCCGCCGGTCAGGACGATCAGCGCTTGCCCCCGCGCGGACACAGCGGTGTTGATGGCGTCGACTAGTCGTCGGCCCGTCGCCTGTACCAGGGCATCGCTGTCCGGAAAAACTTCGACGTCGGTGCTCATTTGTATTGCACTTTCTCGATGCCTTCGAGTGCGGCGTGATAGATCTCGTCTGCATCCAGTCGGCGCAGGTCTTCGGCCAGGCACTCACCGGCTTCCCTGCGCGCCAACGGAACCAGCGCCTCCGGCTTGGCCGTGCGGCTCAGGGTGGCTGTTCTGCCCCCCTGGGGACGGCTCAGCACGATGGTCTCGCTCTTGCGTACCAACTCTACTTTCAGGTCGCCGACCTCGCGGCGCACCGGGCCGTCGATGCGGCTGGCCAGCCAGCCAGCCAGCACGTCGAGCGCGGGTTCGTCGCGCAAACCCGAAACGAGCGCCGACTCGATCGGTTCGTGTGGCGGCAGATCGACGGCTGAGGTCAGCAGCGCCCGCCAGTAGGTGATGCGACTCCAGGCCAGGTCGGTATCGCCGGCGGTGTACCCGGCCAGCCGGCTCTTGATCGCCGACAACGGATCCACGCCGTTGGTGGCATCGGTGATGCGGCGCATCGCCAACTGGCCCAACGGGTCCTGGGCCGGCACCTCCGGAGCGATGTCGGGCCACCACGCGACCACCGGTATGTCGGGGAGCAGGAACGGGATCACCACGCTACTGGCGTGACCGGACAGCGGACCGGACAGCTTCAGCACCACAACCTCACCGGCGCCGGCGTCGGCGCCCACGCGAATTTGCGCATCCAGTCGGGCCTTATCCGCGTAGGGATCGCCGCGCATCGCGACAATGATTCGGCTGGGATGTTCGTGGCTGGCATCGTTGGCGGCCTCAATCGACTCCTCCAGGATGGAATCGCTGTCCGGCACGATGATCATCGTCAAGACCCGGCCCATCGTGACGATGCCTGCCGTCTCGCGCATGTTGTCGAGTTTTTTGTTGATGGCCGTCGTGGTGGTGTCAGGCAGGTCGACGATCATTTGCGCCACTCCTCATCGGGGGCCGCATCATTTGCGCGGATCACGGTCGCCGCCATTCCCGGCCGGTGCGGCGCAACATCTCGAACGCCGACTCGGGGCCCCAGGTGCCAGCCTCATAAGGATCGGGCTTGCCGTGGGAGGCCCAGTTTTCCAGCGCGGGATCGAGTATCTCCCAAGCCAATTCGACCTCCTCGTTGACCGGGAACAGGGAGGGTTCGCCGAGTAACACGTCGAGTATCAGTCGCTCGTAAGCCTCGGGCGATTCCTCGGCGAACGCCGAGCCGTAGGAGAAGTCCATGTTGACGTCGCGGACCTCCATCGCACTGCCCGGCACCTTCGACCCGAAGCGCAACGTGATGCCCTCGTCGGGCTGCACCCGGATGACCATCGCATTGGTGCCGAGCTCGTCGGTCATGGTGGCGTCGAAGGGCAGGTGCGGTGCACGCTTGAAAACCAGTGCGATCTCGGTGACTCTGCGGCCCAGTCGTTTTCCGGTCCGCAGGTAGAACGGCACACCTGCCCAGCGCCGGGTGTCGACCTCGAGCGTGATCGCTGCGAACGTCTCGGTGGTCGAGTCCTTGGCAAACCCCTCCTCGTCGAGCAGTCCGACCACTTTCTCCCCGCCTTGCCAACCGCCGGTGTATTGCCCGCGACTGGTGGTCTCGTCGAGCGGTTCGGCGAGCTGTGTCGCCGACAGCACCTTGATCTTCTCGGTTTGCAACGCCCTGGGGTTGAAGCTGACCGGTTCTTCCATTGCGGTCAGTGCGAGCAGTTGCATCAGGTGGTTCTGGATGACGTCACGGGCCGCGCCGATGCCGTCGTAGTAACCGGCCCGCCCGCCCAGGCCGATGTCTTCGGCCATGGTGATCTGCACATGGTCGACGTAGTGCGCGTTCCAGATTGGATCGAACAACTGGTTGGCGAACCGCAACGCGAGGACGTTCTGCACCGTCTCTTTACCCAGGTAGTGGTCGATCCGGAAGACGGATTCCTCTGGGAAGACAGAGTTGACCGTTTTGTTCAGCTCGTGCGCGCTTTCCAAGTCGTGGCCGAACGGTTTTTCGATGACGACCCTGCTCCACCGGTCGCCCTGTGGACGGGCCAGGCCCGACTTGTGCAGCTGCTCACACACCTGCGGGAAGGATTTCGGCGGGATCGCCAGATAGAAGGCGTGGTTGCCGCCGGTGCCGCGTTCGGCGTCGAGCTTCTCCAATGTCTCGGCAAGCCGACTGAAGGCTTCGTCGTCATCGAAAGCGCCTGGCACGAACCGGAATCCCTCGGCCAACCGGTCCCAGACCTCCTGCCGAAAGGGGGTCCGGCAATGCTGCTCGACGGCGTCGTGTACCACGTCGCCGAAATCCTGGGTGCTCCAGTCGCGGCGGGCAAAACCCACCAACGAGAAGGTCGGGGGCAGCAACCCGCGGTTGGCGAGGTCATAGATCGCCGGCATCACCTTCTTGCGGGCCAGATCACCTGTGACACCGAAGATCACCATGCCGCACGGGCCGGCGATTCGGGGCAGCCGCTTATCCCGCTTGTCGCGCAGCGGGTTTTGCCACTGCCCGGTTTTGGCTGAACTCATTTGTCGGCGGATTTGAGCTGCGCTTGAGTCTCCTCAAGCAGCTCGCTCCACGATTCCTCGAATTTCTGCACGCCTTCGTTCTCCAGCACGATGAACACGTCGTCCAGGTCGATGCCAACCGCCTCGAGCCTGTCGAACACCCGCTGGGCCTCCGAGGCCCTGCCGCTGACCGTGTCACCCTTGATTTCGCCATGATCGGCAACGGCGTCAAGTGTCTTCTCCGGCATCGTGTTCACGGTGTGTGGGGCGACCAACTCGGTGACATAGAGGGTGTCGGAGTAGTCGGGATTCTTGACGCCGGTCGAGGCCCACAGCGGCCGCTGCACCCGGGCGCCGTCGGACTTCAGCGCGGCAAAGCGCTCGCCGTCGTCGAAGACCTCCTGATAGGCGGCGTAGGCCAGCCGGGCGTTGGCGACGGCAGCCTGGCCGAGTAATTCGCGCGCTTCGTCAGAGTCGATCTTCTCCAGCCGCTTGTCGATTTCGGTGTCCACCCGGGAGACGAAAAACGATGCCACCGAATGGATCTTGGACAGGTCGTGGCCGGCTTCCTTGGCCTTTTCCAACCCTTCCAGGTAGGCGCCCATCACGGCGCGGTGTCGCTCGACGGAGAAGATCAGCGTGACGTTGACCGAAATCCCTTCCGCGAGGGTCGCCGCGATGGCTGGAATGCCTTCTTCGGTGGCCGGGATCTTGATCAGCAGGTTGGGCCGATCGACGATCTTCCACAGCTCGATGGCCTGCTGGGCGGTCTTATCCGTGTCGTGTGCCATTCGCGGATCGACCTCGATCGAGACCCGGCCATCGACGCCATCGGAGGACTCCCACTGCGGCCTCAGTACGTCACACGCGTTGCGGACGTCGTCGGTGGTGACGGTGCGAATCGTGGCATCCACGTCGGCGCCGCGCTCGGCCAGTTCGGCGACCTGGTCGTCGTACATGTCGCTGTCGGCCAGCGCCTTTTGGAAGATGGACGGGTTGGTGGTCACCCCGACGACACTCTTGGTGTCAATCAGTTCCTGCAGATTGCCCGACTTGATCCGGTCGCGCGACAGGTCGTCCAGCCATACCGATACCCCTGCAGCGCTTAAGGCGGCAAGGTTTGGATTCTGGGTCATCTTCAATCACCTTTTCTCAGTTGTCGAGTGCTTCTTCCGCGGCGGCAGCGACGGCTTCAGCTGTGAAGCCGTACTCGCGGAACAATGTCTTGTAATCAGCGGATTCGCCGTAGTGTTCGATCGAAACGATCTTGCCGGTATCACCGACCAGCTTGTGCCAAGACTGTGCGACGCCGGCCTCGACGGCCACCCGCGCTGACACCGAAGGCGGCAGCACGCTGTCGCGATACTCCGACGGCTGGTCCTCGAACCACTCCACACACGGCATCGACACCACGCGGGCAACAATGTCTTTGTCCGCCAACAGCTTCTGTGCCTCGACCGCGAGCTGTACCTCGGACCCGGTGCCGATCAGCACGACGTCGGGATCGTCGCCGCCATCATCGCCCAACACGTAGCCGCCACGTGCGACGCCCTCGAAGTCGGTGCCCTCGAGTATTGGCAGATTCTGGCGGGTCAGGATCAATCCGACCGGCCCGCTACCGTTGCCGCGTGCCAAAACCGTGCGCCAGGCAAAGGCCGTCTCGTTGGCGTCGGCCGGGCGCACCACGGACAGGTTCGGGATGGCCCGCAGCGCCGAAAGATGCTCGATCGGTTGATGCGTCGGGCCGTCTTCACCCAGGCCGACCGAGTCGTGCGTCCAGACATAGATGGTGTCGATGTCCATCAGCGACGCGAGCCGCACCGCCGGGCGCATGTAGTCGGAGAACTGCAGGAAGGTACCGCCGTAAGCACGGGTGGGTCCGTGCAGCACGATGCCGGAGAGGATGGCAGCCATCGCGTGTTCGCGGACGCCGAAGTGGAGTGTGCGACCGTACCAGTGGGCGGTGTAGTCCTTCGTCGAAATCGACGGTGGGCCAAACGAATCAGCACCCTTGATGGTGGTGTTGTTGCTGCCGGCCAGGTCGGCCGAACCACCCCACAACTCCGGCAGTTTCGGTCCCACCGCGTCCAGTACTGCGTTGGATGCTTTCCGGGTGGCGACCGCGTCGTCGCCCGTATCCCAGTGCGGCACATCGGAGTCCCAGCCATCGGGCAGCTCCTCGGCCGTCAATCGGTCGAGCAGCGCCTTGCGGTCCGGCTCACGCTCGGCCCACGAATCGAAGTCCGTTTGCCACTTTTCGTGGGCTTCCTTGCCCCGCTCGCCCAGCTTGCGGGTGTGCGCGATGACCTCGTCACGCACTTCGAACGTCTTGTCCGGATCGAAACCCAGGATCTTCTTCACTTCGGCGACCTCGTCGTCGCCGAGGGCCGCCCCGTGCGCCTTGCCGGTGTTCATCAGGTTGGGCGCCGGAAAGCCGATGATGGTGCGCAGCGCGATGAACGAGGGCTTGCCGGTCTCGGCCTTCGCGTTGGCGATGGCCTCCTCGATGCCGACGACGTTCTCGCCGCCCTCCACCTCCTGCACGTGCCAGCCGTAGGCGCGGTATCGGGCCGGGGTGTCCTCGCAAAGCGCGATGTTGGTGTCGTCCTCGATCGAGATCTGGTTGCTGTCGTAGAACACGATCAGGTTGCCCAGCTCCTGGACGGCGGCCAGCGACGAGGCCTCCGAGGTCACCCCTTCTTCGATGTCGCCATCGGAGGCGATGACGTAGATATGGTGGTCGAACGGGCTGGTTCCCGGTTCGGCGTCGGGGTCGAACAGGCCGCGCTCGTAGCGCGATGCCATCGCCATCCCAACCGCGGAGGCCAGACCCTGACCCAAGGGCCCGGTGGTGATCTCCACGCCCTTTGTGTGCCGGAACTCGGGGTGCCCGGGCGTCTTTGACTTCCAGGTACGCAACGACTCGATGTCGTCCAGCTCCAGACCGAAGCCGCCGAGGTAGAGCTGCAGGTACAGGGTGAGACTGCTGTGGCCGCAAGACAGGACGAACCGGTCCCGGCCCAACCAGTGCACGTCGTTGGGATCGTGGCGCATCGCCCGCTGGAACAGTGTGTAAGCCAACGGTGCCAGGCTCATCGCCGTTCCGGGGTGGCCGTTGCCGACCTTTTGGACGGCGTCGGCGGCCAGTACCCGGATGGTATCGACCGCAGTCGAATCGATCTCGGTCCAGTCGTCCGGGTGGCGCGGTTGGGTGAGCGTGGAGATCTCTTCCAGAGTGGTCATTCAGCCCTCAGTCCTGTGGTCATCAAACTGATCAATCCCACCCTAGTGCGGGATTGGTGGCCGTTGCAGGCCCAGATTGCGGGTACCCAGCTAAGCCTGTGTGAAAATATCGTGTCGGGGGTTTTCTGCTTTTGTAGTCAGCGCCATGGCGGGGCCGCGCGGAAAAACCTCGAACGAATCGACCCTGCGGCGCTGTGGCCTTGCTCTAGCGGTCTACCATCATGCGTAGTAGAAGCTGCGCGCGGCTGCGATTTCCCGAGGAGTTAATGCGTGAGCGTTCGCGGGCGCGTCGCGTCGGACCGGACAACCAGCCGGAAATCCGGCCGAATCACCGGCCTGATCACCGGTAAATTGCTGGCTTACCTGGCGCTGACCAAGCCGCGGGTAATCGAGCTGCTGCTGGTCACCGCCATACCGGCGATGCTGCTGGCACACCGCGGCGCCGTCAATCCGCTGCTCATCCTCAACACCCTGATCGGCGGCATGATGGCCGCCGGCGGCGCCAACACGCTCAACTGCGTGGCCGATGCGGATATCGACAAGCTGATGAAGCGGACGGCGCGGCGGCCGTTGGCGCGGGCGGCGGTGCCGACCCGAAACGCCCTGATCTTCGGCTTGGTGCTCAGTGTGGGCTCATTCTTCTGGCTCTGGTGGACCACCAATCTGCTGTCGGGTCTGTTGGCCGTGGCCACCATCGCGTTCTATGTGTTCGTTTACACGCTGCTGCTCAAGCGTCGGACGTCGCAGAACGTGGTGTGGGGCGGCGCGGCCGGTTGCATGCCGGTGATGATCGGGTGGTCGGCCGTCACCAACACCCTCGGCTGGCCGGCGCTGGCGATGTTCGCAATCATTTTCTTCTGGACGCCGCCGCACACCTGGGCGCTGGCGATGCGCTACAAAGAGGACTACAAGGCCGCCGGCGTGCCGATGTTGCCTGCGGTGGCGACCGAACGACAGGTCACCAAGCAGATCCTCATCTACACGTGGTTGACGGTGCTGGCGACGCTGGTGCTCGCTCTGGCGACCGGCTGGCTGTACGCGGCGGTGGCCGTGCTGGCCGGGGTGTGGTTCCTGACGATGGCTCACCAGTTGTATGCGGGAGTGCGCGCCGGTGAAGCGGTCAAGCCGCTGCGGTTGTTCCTGCAGTCCAACAATTACCTGGCGCTGGTGTTCTGCGCACTGGCCGTGGACTCGGTCATCTCACTGCCGACGCTGCTCTGACGCGGCCAGCCCAGCGCTGGTTGGGTGGTTGCTCAGAACCAAGACGATTCGAAACCGTTCACTGCTGACCCGTGATGTCCACTTGCGATACCCCCTGTCCCGATATCCAATCCTCTTGTAAGAGCAGCCCTTT
Source organism: Mycobacterium sp. (assembly GCA_032162865.1). GTDB lineage: Bacteria > Actinomycetota > Actinomycetes > Mycobacteriales > Mycobacteriaceae > Mycobacterium. The sequence goes on from JAVROG010000277.1 coordinate 18,231, forward strand.
CAATAGTCGCCCGTAAGGGTTACGGCGGCCCGACAGTTTCCATGGTGCCGGGGGTTGGGACCCCACCCGCAAGCCAGCCGGTGGCGCTTAGGGCAACAGCACGATCGAGCCGCTGGTCTTGCGGCCCTCCAGGTCTGTGTGGGCGCGCGCGGCTTCGGCCAGCGGATAGGTTCCGCCGACCTCGACTTTGACTGCGCCGCTGCCGATCACGTCGAAAAGCTCGCCGGCTCGCCAGCTGAACTCCGCCCCGCTACGGATAAAGTGCGCCAGCGAAGGCCGGGTCAGGTACACCGACCCCGCGTGATTCAGGCGCTGCGGGTCGAACGGGGGAACGGGTCCGCTGGCGGCGCCGAAGAGGGCCAGCGTCCCACGCACGGCGAGGCTGGCCAGGCTGGCGTCGAACGTGGTGGCACCTACACCGTCGTACACCGCCGTCGCCCCGTTGCCGCCGGTGAGTTCACGAATCTGCTGCCCGAACTGGGCGGCGTCGGTGGGGTATCGGAGCACCTCGCCGGCGCCGGCCCGCCTGGACAGCCGCTCCTTGTCCTCGTTCGAGACGGTTGTGATGACCCCAGCGCCCAGGTGTGCGGCCCACTGGGTCAGGATCAGCCCGACGCCACCCGCCCCGGCGTGCACCAGCACCGCGTCACCGGCTTGCACCGGATACACCGATTTCAGCAGGTAGTGCGCGGTCA
>JAVROG010000278.1:0-2739 GCA_032162865.1 Mycobacterium sp.
AGCAGGATGTCGTAGGCGACCTCCCACGGGTCGCGGCCCTGACGTTCGGCGATTGCGGCGACGCTGTCCTGGGCCGCGGGTTCGTAGTCGAGCGTCTCACCGAGTGGATACAACCGCGCAAAAATGCGCCTGTTGCTGAGTTGGTCGGCTGATGGTTCGGCGGGCGGATCGGGCTGCTCTGCCAGGATGCGGGCGCGGACCGCCGGATCGCGGAGTCGCTGCACCCGCTCAGCGAGTGGCAGGTCCATCAGGGACCGGTAGGTAGGCCGGTGGCGGAAGGGATTCATCCGTGATTGATGGCCCATCAGCATGCCGAAGGCGCGGCAGGCTACCTGTGGCCGGATCACCGCTCCCCCGGCGTTGGCCTCATGCACGGAGGCAAACCACGTCCGCCAGTCGTGTGGATCCTGCTCGTTGACCATCGCAAGAAACGTCAGGGGTATCCGGTGCTCGCGGCCCAGACGGGTGATCCACTCGATTTCGGCATCGATCGAATGCCGTTGGTCGCCACCCATCGCACCGCCGACTCCGGCCGGAACAACTTGCAGCACACCGGAACCCACCTTCGCCATAACGGCCATGAGCGCGGCGAGCTCCGCCTCTTCCGAATAGGTGCCCGGCACGGGATCCCCCGATGCGCTGCGGTGCCCGGCCGTGCGACCGAACGACATGCCCAACGCCCCGGCTCGCAGGCCGCCGGCAACAATCCGGCTCATCGCATCGATATCCGCGGCGGTCGCAGTGTCCTGGGCGCGATCCCCCATCACGAAGCCCCGGACCGCCGCGTGTGGAATTTGGGCTCCGACGTCGACTGCCCTGGGCATCCGCTCCAGGGCGTCGAGATACTCGCCGAATGATTCCCACTCCCAGGTGATGCCTTCGGTGAGGGCAGACCCCGGAATGTCCTCGACGCCTTCCATAAGGTCGACCAGCCAGTCGTGCCGATCGGGCCGCACCGGCGCGAAGCCGATGCCGCAGTTACCCATGATCGCGGTGGTGACGCCGTGCCAGCACGACGGAGTCAGGTGGGGATCCCAGGTGGCCTGCCCATCGAAGTGGGTGTGCACATCGACGAAACCGGGTGTAACGGTGAGCCCGTCGGCATCAACCAAGCGGCGCGCAGTTCCGTCGACACGGCCGACCTCCACGATGAGACCGTCGCGCACCGCAACGTCCGCGGTGCGGGCGGGGGAACCGGTGCCGTCCACTACGGTGCCACCCCGAATGATCAAGTCGTACATGATGACGCCTCCGGGTGTGACCACTGCCGCCAACCACTGCCGCGTGATCGGTATTTCAGCAATGATAGCAAGGTTAGGTGCCCGAACGGCACCCGCCGCGGCAGTCGGTCATCTCGTCAAGAGTGCTTAGGTCATGCTTGGGTCATAGTGGTGTAATCCTTGTCATCTCAACCAGATTCGAGTCCGAGGATGAGTCGGCCGCCGCTGATGTGATCGACTGTGCGCGCCATTTCGGCGAGCAAGTCCGCCGCCAAGGCCATAGATCTATTTCCCAATTCGATCGGAATATGTGTTGTGGCGAGTGTTCGCCTGCTACAAGTTTTTGCAATACCAGGCATTGCCCGGCGGTTGCCGCGGTGCCAGGCTGGCTGAATGACAGAAGCCGAAGGGTTCGTCGACCAGGCCGTGGTTGGTCTTGCCGAACCTCAACCCATGTATAAAGCGCTGCGCGAATCGGCACCGGTGTTCCGGTCGCCGCAGGCGGTGGTTCTCAGCCGGCTCGTCGACATCGAGATGGCCCTCAAGCGGACCGACCTTTTCTCGTCGAACATGGACGCGGTCGACCTCGGCAATCTGCGCCCGCTGATCCCACTGCAGATCGACCCTCCCGACCACGCAAAGTACCGGCGCATCCTCGATCCGCTGTTCACGCCGCGAGAGATGGCCCGACGCGAAACGCAGGTCGCGGAGTTGGTGAACGAGATGATCGACCGCTTCGCCGACCGCGGCGAATGCGACTTCCACGAGGAGTTTGCGGTGCCGTTTCCCTGCACCGTCTTCCTGCAGTTGCTCGGTCTGCCACTGCAGGATCTCGACAAGTTTTTGCAGTGGAAGGACGGCGTAATCCGTCCGGAGGGTGCCACCGACTGGGAAGACCGGCACGCCGCTTCGGCGCCGGTGGCGCAGGAGATCTACGAGTACTTCGACCGGGCCATCGACGACCACATCGCCAACCCGCGTGACGACGTGTTGTCCGCGATGATCGCGGCGAGCCTACGGGATGAGGGCGGCGGCGACTCGAAAAAGCTGTCCCGCGAGGAGTTGCTCGATATCTGCTTCCTCTTCCTGATCGCGGGGTTGGACACCGTGACCGACTCGCTCGACTGCTTCTTCGTCTACCTGGCCCGGCACCCCGAGCACCGTCATCAGCTCGTCGAGCAGCCCGACATCTTGCCGCATGCCATCGAGGAGCTGTTGCGCTGGGAGACGCCGGTTCCCGGGGTTGCCCGCGTCGCCATGCAAGACATCGAAGTGGGCGGTTGCCCGATCAGCAAAGGCGAACGGGTCAGCCCGCTGCTCGGCGCGGCCAACACCGACCCGGCGGAGTTCCCGGACCCCGAACTCGTCGACTTCGCCCGCAGTCCGAACCGGCACCGGGCGTTCGGCGGGGGCCCGCACCGCTGCTTGGGATCCCACCTAGCCCGCATGGAACTGCGAGTGGCACTGCGTGAATTCCACCGGCGAATCCCCGACTACGCGATTCCGCCAGGCACCGAGT
>JAVROG010000279.1:0-4351 GCA_032162865.1 Mycobacterium sp.
ATCTAGCCTCGGCCGACATTAGAGCGATGAATCCTCCCCGTAGCGGTTAATGACAAGCGCCGACATCCAACAGTGTGGCCTACGGCACAGCGGGACGCTACCACGACTTTCATGAAGAGCAACCATACCTCTTTCAATCCCGACAATCAGGGTTCGGTAGACATCTGTTGAACTATGTCCGATTTGCTGTGCGGTTCCGACAAGTTTAATGCGAATGTCCCATTCACTGATGAACTGCCCGAGCCCACGGGTCGACGCGGCCCCGGCAGCTTGACCCCCCAGCACGTGACTACCCAGCAAGAGCTGCCTCGCAGAGTTGGCCTTTGGGAGCCCAAACTGTTCCGGCCACAGTCGCACTGCAGCAACTCGATGAAGCCAGACGTATACGATTGACTCATTTGCTGAGCTCGAGCTATTGAACTCCTGTGATTTGTCTAGAATTGCAATAAATCAGCCCGTTTCACTTTGCACCGTGATTTTCGGATAGTCGCACAAATGGAGAGTTATCTGAATTATTCAAAGAGTGCATTCGTGCACAATCCTGGATGCATTTACGGCCTACTTCGTTACGCATCGCGAAGACATCGAGCAATAGCGAGTTGAAAAGCAAAGAGGTGGTGACACTTGCCCCGCGTCGCAAACTCCAGGACCGCGGTTTCCTGAGCGACGCTGCGTACCGCAAGATGAACACCACGTCCTGCGTGGGGCGCCGACCTAGAAGCCGCCGAATCATGGCCGTCTTACCACGGGGCATGACCAGCGCGTTTTGGACGCTGCGGATTGTTTGCAGTCGGCGGCGGTGGGTGTGGGTCCGACTTCACGTTGTCCTAGATCTCGCCCGGTGCACGGCCCCCAACATCATCGGCAACTTCCTCGAACCGACCGGGAAACTATTCCCTGGCGACCGTTAGCAGTCGATCAGTCTCGGCTTAGGGTGACGACGGCCGGAGTGGAATGTGGGAATGACACGCGTCGGCCAATCAGCCCGCAACAGCAAAACATATATCTATATATCGAATTAAACCATTAGCATATTTAAGCACGTTGCTGATGAGTTCGACGGCACCTGTCAGGTGCTCAACGGCCGCTGACCAGACCCACTGCCTGTCGGTTGCCGACTCGTTGGGTTACGACACCGGTGGTGTGCCGGCGCGTGTCCTCTTCATCTCCTGTCGGCGGGCGATGCTTCGGCCCAAGTGGCCGACCTTGACTTGTGACGAAGTGCATCACCGCTACACCAGGGAAGCCATAGTGTGCTCTTGTGACCGCTCGGCCCGAGGAATACCGTGCGCGTTCGTGGGGCGCTGACACGCTTGTGCGGCGCCTCGAGGCTGCTGCGGCCGCCGGCGAGATTCGCTGCGACCTTCCGGCCGACACCCTCGCCCGCTGGATTGTCCGGATCAACTTCAGTCTCATTGCTGAACCCGCGAGGCCCGAAGGCGGCGGTGACGAGGGCTCGCTGCCGAACCTGCTCACCGCCTCGCTGAATCCTCAGACGTAGCCCGATCAGCAGACTGGCGGCTACATTTCTCTATCGGAAGGTATGGCAGGCATGGCAAGAAACCGGGGTGGTCTCGTGCAGAAACGGTTCTTCAACGCGACGGCGGCCGCTCTGATCGCGGCGGGTGCTGCGGCATGCTCATCGTCGCCACCCGCCGCAGCTCCGCCGGGCGCACTGCCCGCCGGAACCGCGAGGGTAACGATCAACAATAGGGCTCTCCCCGTGACGACCGCGGTGAAGTGTGCGCCGATAGGATCGCTAACGACGATCACTACTGGTGACCCGGCTGCAGGCGTTACGGCACTGGTATCCAACGAAACTGGGCTTATCGCCAAATCCGTCAGCATCGACGATTTGGGCGGCTTCACCGGGAGCTACATGGATGGGCTCGACGGCAAAACCGACGTCCGTATGACGGGTGAGACCTACATAATCCGCGGTACTGCCGACGGGTTCGACACCGACAACCCCGGCATGAGGACAACTGGCACATTCGCGATCCAGGTGGCGTGTTAACGCTCGCCGCGGATCGCAAGCCAACCCGGGTTGGTGCTCAGCCTGGCCGCGGTGGGCTCTCCTTGCTTCGTGGCGGCTAAAGCGTAATATATCTGTCTAATTCCTGTCGCCCGAAAGCAAAGGCCGAACCGTGATGCAATCGCCATGGCCAAGGCAGTAATTGGCCGCAGGAGCTTCCGCAGCCCACCGCCGGCCACCGCCTACTGGCGGCGGACAAGGAGGAAATGACATGCAGTATCGGCCGCTGACTCGGGGCGCCTTGGTGGTCGCCGTCAGCACCCTGCTGTATGCCCCTGCCGCGCATGCGGATGGTGACAACAACACGCTCATACCGAACAACAAACGGCTCAACGACGGCGTCGTCGCCAACGTCTACACCATGCAGCATCAGGCAGGTTGCACCAACGACGTCCGAATCAATCCGCAGCTGCAACTCGCCGCGCAGCGACAGGCCAGGGATGTGCTGAACAACCGGAACCTCGACGGCGACATCGGCTCAGACGGGTCCACCCCCCAGGACCGCACGAATGCGGCTGGCTTCCACGGTCCGGCCACGGAAACAGTGGCGATCAACCAATCCATCGCAATCAGCGGCAACGATTTGCTCAACCGGTGGTACTACAACCCCGCCTATAAGGCCATCATGTCCAATTGCGCCAATTCCCAGATGGGAGTCTGGTCGGAAAACAGCCCGGATCGCACCGTCGTCGTGGCTGTTTATGGACAGCCCCCACAGCCGACCGGCACCGGGGCAGACGGAGTGTCGCCCATGGGCGCCGCGCAAAGCGAGGCCAACATTCCGATCGATCCCAGCCCCGACTATGACGCCAGCGATGAGCTCGAGTTCGGCATCAATTGGTTCCCCTGGATCCTGCGAGGTGTCTACCCGCCGCCTGCTAATCCGCCGGAATAGGCAAGGGCCAGGACGTCGTAAACCGATAGGGAAATGTCAGGTTCGACTAGCCGACATTTCGCTGGCGTTCGCCGCAGCGGACGGCGGCTTGCCGGCGCAAACATCGAGGATGCTTTGCGCTGCCGCGGTTTCAATCCGGCGGCGAACATCGCGGACGGCCGAGCCTAGGTGCGGGGTGAACACGGTGCGCTCGTGTGCGAGCAGCGCGGGCGAAATCTCTCGGCGTCGTCGCTGATCCGACCAGTCTTCGAATGCGAAGACGTCGGCGGCGTAGCCGCCCAGATGGCCCGCGCGCAGCGAATCGGCGACAGCATCCTCGTCGACCAGCGAACCGCGGCCCACATTGACCAATAGCGCCCCAGCGGGAAGGTGCCGCAACGCCTCCGAACCGATGAGGTGGTGGGTATCCGAAGTCAAAGGTGCGGTGAGAACGACGGCGGTGCTGTGCGTCAGCAAGGTTTCCAGCGGCACTGACTCTGCACCCGATCCGGTCTCGTCGGCAACGGATAGCGGCGTGGGATCGGTATAGAGCAATTCCGCGTCGAACCCGCGCAACCGATGCGCCACTGCACGGCCCACGGCGCCCATGCCGACGATCCCGACGTGGCGCCCGCTCAGCCCGCCGCCGTACAGTTCGGGCCGCCAGCCTTGGTGCCGACCGGAGCGCACGTAGCTATGGCCGGCGAGAACGTGCCGATCCAGCGCGATCAACAGGCCGAGCGCGAGATCTGCAGTGGGAGCGGTGAGCAGGTCCTCGACGTAGCTGACCCAAATCGCACGATCAGTGCACGCCGCGACGTCGATGTTGTCGTAGCCCTTAAACGCCCCGGCCACGATCTTCAACCGCGGGCTTTGTTGCAGCAACTCCTCGTCGACGTGGTCGGGCATGAACACGAGCAACGCATCGGCATCGCCGCACCTGGTGAGCAATTCGTCTTGAGTGAGGCTGTTCGCCGTCTGGTTCGCGATCACCTCACACGATTGGCCCAGTAGCTCGAGCACCTCGGGGTCGACCCGATGAGTGATCACCACCCGAAACGGTTGTGCCTCCGGCAGATTCACAGAAACCTCCCTCGCAGCCAGCCGCTGATGCCGTCCACGATGGTGACGGTTGCCAAGATGACCACCATGATCGCGGCCACCTGCCGATATTCCAGTGTCCTCAAGGCGGCGATGAGTTCGAAGCCGATACCGCCGGCACCCACCAGGCCGAGTACCGTCGAGGCTCGGAAGTTGTACTCCCACCGGTAAATCGACACGTCAGCCAATTGGGAAAGAACTTGGGGAAGCACGCCGTAGATGATCACCTGGGCCGGCTTCGCCCCAACGGCACGCGCGGCCTCAATGGGGGCCGGGCTGGCACGTTCGATGGCCTCGGCGAAGAATTTGGCCACCATGCCGACCGAGTGCAAACCCAGCGC
>JAVROG010000280.1:0-15453 GCA_032162865.1 Mycobacterium sp.
AGGATATCTTGTAAAACCGGCTTTAGACGCGGCTCAGGCTGTGCACCGGCAGCGGTGCCAGCGCGTCGCGGCCGCCCAGCTCCGCCAGCTCCACCACCACCACCGCCGATGTCACGTCGGCGCCGACGCGCTCGAGCAACCGTTGCGCCGCGGCGATGCTGCCGCCGGTGGCCAAGACGTCGTCGACGATCACCACGTGCAGACCTGCCAACTTGATTCCATCGGCGGGAATCTCGATGGTGGCGGCGCCGTACTCGCGTTCGTAGTCCTCGGTGAGCACCGGCGGCGGCAGTTTGCCGCCCTTGCGGATGGCCAGGACCCCGGTGCGCAGCCGGGTGGCGACGGCCGCAGCAAGCAGAAACCCGCGCGAGTCGATGCCGGCCACCAGGTCGGCACCGGCTGCGAAGTCCGCCAAGGCGTCGGTGATCGCGGCCATCGCGTCCCGGTCGGCGAACACCGGGGTGAGGTCCTTGAACTGGACGCCCGGCTGGGGAAAATCGGCGACATTGCGGCTCAGCGACGCAATCATGTCGGTCAGGCCGGTATTCACGGCAACCTCATTGCATCAGGGCCCATCGGTCCATGTTCCAGCCCGCTCCCCAGCGGGTGGGGTTCCGGCTGACGGCATACATCTTTTTCGACATCAGCAACGTGCGTTGCTGGCGGTACAACGGCAGCGTCGGCATGTCGCCCCAGAGCACCGGCGCGGCCTCGGCGAGCAGTCGGGCGCGCTCGGCGGGGTCGGCGGAAACGGCCAGCGCCCCGATTATCCCGTCGACCTGGGGATTCGCGTAGCCCGACAGGTTGTTCCCGTTGCCGCCGTGCAGGGTGTAGGCATCCACCGACGACGACCCACTGGATCCGCTGCCGGTGGCGCCACCCGTGCTGGCAATCAGCACGTCGATCTTGCCGTCCCGCAGTGCCTGCGGCCCCGGCGAATCCAGAGTCACATTCGTCACGGTGATTCCCGCAGGTGCGCACGACGCCGCGATCGACCCAACGGTGGCCGCCAACCGTGCGTTGGGGCCCCGGTAGCCGATCCGCACCGTCAGCGGCGCACCGCCCAGCGCGGCGCGGGCGGCATTGGGATCCGCTTTGTTGAACTGGGCGGCCTCGGTCGTGCCGTCAGCCGCCGTCAGGGCGTCCTCGGTCGCCGCGCTCAGACGTGAGTTGGCGATCGCCACCCCGGCGTCGCGGGCGATCACGTCCCGAGGGGTGCACAGGGCGAACGCGTGGCGGCCGGCGCTGGACGCAACCGGCCCCTGCGCTGCGAAGATCAGCTGCTCGATCCCCGCGGACGGCGAGTCGGCGCGCTGATAGTTGTCTGGAGTGGCCAACGCTCCCGACGACCCGGCGGCAACGTCGACCACGTCGACGCTGCGGTTGTTGACGCGGTCCTGGATGTCGCCGCCCTGGGGCCACACGGTGATCCGCTTGGTGATCGCCTTGGCACCCCACCAGCGGTCGTTGGCGACCAGCACCACCGCGCCACCATCCAGCACGCGTTCGATCTTGTACGGCCCGGACGACGGGAAGCGCTTGACGTCGATCCCGGGCTTGAGGTCCCAGGTGGTATTCCACAGTCGCGCAATCTGTTCGATCACCGACCCCTTGTTGCTCAGCAGCGCCGTAGTCACGTCGGTGCCCAGGGTGTCGGAGATGACGTGCGACGGCATCATCGAGGTCGCGGTGAATAGCTGGGTGTAGTCGACGAAGCCGCGATCCGGGATGAACGAGACGCGGGCTTTCCGCTGGCCGGGTGTGCACTCGACGTTAGCGATATCGACGTACCCGGCCTGCGTGGCGGCGTCGAACCCGCCATAACGCCCCGATTGGGCCGCCCAGGCCAACACCAGGTCGTCGCACGTCACCGGCTTGCCATCGGAATAGACGGCGTTGTCGGCGATCTGGTAGTCGAGCACCAGCGGCGAACCACCCACCACCGAGACGGTTCCGAAGTCGTGGTCGGCCACGACCTGCCCGTCAGGTCCGTGATAGCCGAACCCGGTGAGCGTGCGGGCAAACGCTTGAGCGCCGGCCGAGGCGGCACCCATGACGGTGTTGGTGTTGTAGCTGGACAGTGTGCCGTCCACGACGTAGTCGACCTGGCCGGCAGCGCTACCCGAGCATCCGGTCAGGGTGGCTGCCACCAGCCCAGCCGTCACACCGGTAACCACCACGGCTCTCCGCCAGCGACGCCAGGTGGCCATCTGGCTACCGCTTGCCTACGTTTCGCTTGCCGGTGGGACGACGCGTACCGGTGGGACGCACCGGTCGGGCACCCGGCGCGGGTTTGTTTGTCACCGCCGGCTTGTCCCCGGTTTTTTCAACGGATGCCGTGGCAGCCTCGCTGGGCGGCTCGCTCGTCGAGGTGGCTTTCTCCGCCACCACGGTGTCCTCCGCCACGACGGTCTCCTCCGTCGATGCGTCGTCGTCTTCGTTGCTGTCGATGTCGGCGGATGCGGCTTTCGCGGCCGCCTTCGCGTCCGCCTTCGAGGTGGAAGCCTTTTCGGCGGTGACCACCGCGCCGGCGTTGCGCCGCCTGAGCACCCGCCGGGTGTGGGTGCGCACCAATTCCGTGCGTTCCCGCAACGTCACCAGCAGTGGGGTGGCGAAGAAGATCGACGAGTAGGTGCCCACCATGATGCCGATGAGCTGCACCAGCGCCAGGTCCTTCAGCGTGCCCACGCCCAGCAGCCACACCGCCACCACCATCAGCGCCGCCACCGGCAACACCGAGATCAGGCTGGTGTTGATCGAGCGCATGAACGTCTGGTTGACGGCCAGGTTGGCCTGTTCGGCGAAGGTGCGCCGGGTGGTGTGCTGGAAACCGTTGGTGTTCTCCTCGACTTTGTCGAACACGATGACGGTGTCGTAGAGCGAGAACCCAAGGATGGTCAGCAGCCCGATCACCGTGGCCGGCGTGACTTCGAAGCCGACCAGCGCGTAGACACCCGCGGTCACGGTCAGGTCGAAGATCATGGCTGCCAGCGCGGACAGGGTCATGTACCGCTCGTAGCGCACGGTGATGTAGATGGCGACCAGCACCAGGAACACCACCAGCGCGATCACCGCCTTCTTGGTGATCTGGTCGCCCCAGGTCTCCGACACCGCCGCGTCGCTGATGGCCTTCTTGCTGGGGTTACCGTCGGGGCCCTTGGGGTGGAACGCGTCGAACAGAGCGTTGCGCAACTTTTCCGTCTGCTCGTTGGACAGCGTCTCCGACCGAATCTGCACCGTGGCCGACGAACCTTTGCCGACGGTGACTACCGCCTCGGGCTCTTTGCCGATCGTCTTCTTGAACACGTCCTCCACCTGGCTGACCTGGACCGTGCCGGCAGAGGGCATTGACACCGTGGTGCCGCCCTTGAAGTCGATACCGAAGGTGAACCCGCGGATGAGGATTGCCAGGATCGCGATCCCGATGATTGCGCCGCTGATGCCGTACCAGAGCTTGCGGCGACCCACCACCTCGAACGCACCGGTTCCGGTGTAGAGCCGCGAGAGAAAGCTGTGTCGCGGCCCATCGGTTTTCGGGTCGTCGATATGACTGTCGAGTTCGACGTCGATGACCTTCGGGCTCTTCGTGGTGCCTTTGGCCTTGGTGGCAGGAGGCTTCTTCTTGGCCCCGGCCTTGTTCGTCCCGGCACCGGTCCTGGGTTTGGACGCCATCGCTTATCCCCGTCCCGTCTTTGCGGCACCCGAACGAGCGCCCGCGCTGGAGGCCCGGCGTTCACGTGCCACCTGCTGGACAGCTCCCAGGCCGTTGTACGCCGGCTTGGCAAGCCTCGAAGACTTCGTCGCCAGGTAGAGCAGTGGCCAGGTCACCAAGAACACCACGACAAGGTCGAGGATCGTGGTCAGGCCCAAGGTGAAGGCGAATCCCTTTACCTGGCCGATTGCCAGGAAGTACAGAACGGCGGCCGCCAGGAAGGTGACGGCGTTGCCCGACACGATCGTCTTGCGGGCCCGCGCCCAACCGCGCGGAACGGCCGACCGGAACGAACGGCCTTCGCGGATCTCGTCTTTGATGCGCTCGAAGAACACCACGAACGAGTCGGCGGTGGTACCGATACCGATGATCAGACCCGCGATCCCAGCAAGGTCCAGCGTATAATTGATATATCGGCCCAGCAGCACCAGGATCGCGAAAATCATTGCGCCGGAAGCGACTAGCGACAAAGCCGTGAGCACGCCCAGGGCCCGGTAATACAGCAGCGAATACACCAGCACCAGCAGCAACCCGATCCCACCGGCAATCAGTCCCGCCCGCAGCGACGTCAAACCCAATGTCGCCGAGACGGTTTGGGCTTCTGAGGACTCGAAGGACAGCGGCAGCGACCCGTACTTCAGGACATTGGCGAGCTGGCGCGCGGTCGACGCGCTGAACGGTGGTTCACCACCGCTGATCTGGGTCCGCCCGCCGGGGATCGGCTCCCTGATCATCGGCGCGCTGACGACCTGGGAGTCCAGCGTGAAGGCCGTCTGGGTGCCGGTATGGGCGGCCGTGTAGTCCGCCCAGATGTTTGCCGCCGGCCCTTTGAACTGCACATCGACGACGTAGCCCAGGCTGTTCTGGTTCATGCCGGAGGTGGCGTCTTGAATCTGGTCGCCGCTGATGATCGACGGCCCCAGCAGATAGGCGGTCTTATGGTCGGTCGAGCAGGTGATCAGGGGCGACTTGGGATCGTCGTTGCCGGCCAGGATGTCGTCTTTGTCGCAGCGGGTGGCCTCGAATTGCAAAGCAATCATTTGGATGTACTGGCTGGCGTTCTGCCGCCACTTCTTCTCTTGAGCAATGCGCTCGGCGAGATCCTTGCGAGGATCGGGCGCCGCGGGCGCCTCGGCAGGCGGAGCCTCCCCTGTCGGTCCTGGTGGGGGCGCCGGGCTGGACGCCGGCGTGCCGCCGGGGGCTGGGGCGGGATTTGGCTGCGGTGCGGGACTTGGCGGCGGCGCCGGGCTGGGTGCGGGGTCCTGCGGATACGGCCGCGGTTGTCCTCGGGGCGGCGCCGGAGCGGGCGCGCCCGATTGCGGCGGCGCACCCGGTTGCGGCGGTGTCCCGGGTTGAGCGGGCGGGGCCGGTTCGCCACGCGGAGCCGGGGCGCCGGGCGCACCTGGCGCTGGTGCCGGCGCTCCGGGCGCGCCGCCGGCCGGCGGCTGACCGGGCTTGGGTTCTTCGGGAGCCTTCTGCGCGGGCAACGAGTTGATGACCGGGCGGATGTAGAGCCGCGCGGTCTGTCCCAGATCGCGCGCCTCGTTTCCGTCGCTACCTGGCACCGTGATGACCAGATTGTCGCCGTCGACGACGACCTCCGAGCCGGAGACACCCAGCCCGTTAACGCGCGAGCTGATGATCTGTTGCGCCTGCGCCAACGCGTCCCGACTCGGCCGCGAGCCGTCCGGGGTGCGCGCGGTCAACGTCACACGGGTCCCGCCCTGCAGGTCAATGCCCAGCTTGGGGCTGGCCTTCTTGTCCCCGGTGAGAAACACCAGCAGGTAGACGCCGACCAGCATGAGCAGGAACACCGACAGGTAGCGGGCAGGATGCACCGGCGCCGAAGACGATGCCACGTTCCTTCTATCTCCTTGAGAATCGGTTCTTAACCCGGACTGAGCCTTGCAAAGACTCTGAAAAGACTACGTGTCGCCTTGCGACGGTCATCCTGCCGGCTGGGCGCACGCGGCACTCGGCTCTGGTCAGGAATCCTTGGCCACCCGGCTCGAGTCCGAGTCGGTGTCCTCGTCCTCGCTGTCCGCTGAATCCAACGCGCGGCTCTCCGTTCCGTCTTGCAGGTCGTCTTCATCCTCGTCGTCGTCCGGCAGGATCCGGTCACGCACTGCCAGCTTCATCCAGGTGGTCACCACGCCGGGTGCGATCTCGAGGTCCACCGTGTCGTCGGTGAAGTCGACGACCGTAGCTTCCATTCCGGACGTGGTGTGCACCCGGTCCCCCGGCTGCAGCGACTCGTGCAGGTCGATGGTGGATTGCATCGCTTTCCGCTGGCGCCGCGACGCGAAGTACATGAACCCGCCCATGATGAGCAGGAACGGCAAGAACAAGACAAAACTCTCCATCAACACGCCTGTCTTTTGTATCGGTAGTGCTCGAAATTCCCCACAAAATCCGGGGGCGGTGCCCTTCGTAAGCCGGTCTGACCCGGACTCGCGCACCGCGTCAAAAGTCCAGTCTGCCATTCCCGCAGGTCGTAAACCGACCGGCACCTTCCCCGGTCTGGCCCAGGCCGACTGTCGGCCGACCAACGGCTAGGCTTTTAACCGCGACGTGACCGGCGCGGCGCGGGAGGAGAAATCCGTGGCCAGCCTCGATCAGAGCCGTCATTTGGCCACCGAAATCCCCGGTCCCGCATCGCTGGAACTGAACAAACGCCGGACCGCGGCGGTGTCCCACGGCGTGGGCGTCACGCTGCCGGTCTTCGTGGCACGGGCCGGCGGCGGCATTGTGGAGGACGTCGACGGCAACCGGCTCATCGATCTGGGATCGGGCATCGCCGTGACCACGATCGGCAACTCGTCTCCAGCTGTCGTCGAGGCGGTGCGCCAACAGGTCGCCGAGTTCACCCATACGTGCTTCATGGTGACGCCGTACGAGCAGTACATCGCCGTCGCCGAGGAGCTGAACCGGATCACCCCGGGCGACGGAGAGAAGCGCTCGGTGCTGTTCAACTCCGGCGCAGAAGCGGTCGAGAACGCGATCAAGGTGGCCCGCTCCCACACGGGCAAGGCCGCCGTGGTCGCATTCGACCACGCCTATCACGGCCGCACCAACATGGCGATGGCGCTTACCGCAAAGTCGATGCCGTACAAGAGTGGGTTCGGTCCGTTCGCGCCGGAGATCTACCGGGCGCCGCTGTCCTATCCCTATCGGGACGGTCTCATCGATAAGGAACTGGCCACCGACGGCGAGAAGGCGGCGGCCCGCGCCATCAGCGTGATGGACAAGCAGGTCGGCGCCAGGAACTTGGCTGCGGTCATCATCGAGCCGATCCAGGGCGAAGGCGGTTTCATCGTTCCGGCCGAGGGTTTCCTGCCCGCGTTGGTGGAATGGTGCCACCAGAATGACGTGGTATTCATCGCTGACGAGGTGCAGACCGGTTTCGCCCGCACCGGTGCGATGTTCGCCTGCGAGCACGAGGGCATCGAACCCGACGTCATCGTGACTGCCAAAGGCATCGCGAACGGGCTGCCGCTATCAGCGATCACCGGCCGGGCCGAGATCATGGACGCCACCCACGCGGGCGGACTCGGCGGCACCTTCGGCGGTAACCCGGTCGCGTGCGCGGCGGCACTGGCCACCCTCGCGACCATTGAGTCCGAGGGCTTGATCGAACGGGCTCAGCAGCTCGAAAAGGTGATCACCGAGCCGCTGCTACGGCTGCAGGCGACCGACGATCGGATCGGCGACGTGCGTGGCCGCGGCGCGATGATCGCCATCGAACTGGTGAAATCCGGCACCGCCGAACCCGATCCCGAGCTGACCCTGAGCCTGGCCACCGCGGCGCACGCCGCTGGGATCATCATTTTGACGTGTGGGATGTTCGGCAACATCATCCGGCTGTTGCCGCCTCTGACCATCAGTGACGAACTACTGACCGAAGGCGTCGAGGTACTGACCGGTCTCTTCTCCAAGTTCTAAGCCGTGGCGTCCCAGAAGTCGATCAGGGTCCGCGCGACTGTTTTCGCATCGACCAGCAGCGGTGACACCCGACCGCCGCCCGACACCACCTCGGCACGCGCGGTAAGCATCGCCGCGCATGCGGCCTGTGCCTTTTGCGGCGGCCAGCCTTCGACGTCGTCGTGGGCGGCCAGCATCAAAGTCGGGGCCACGATGTGCGGCAGTCGGTCGTGCAGGTTCGGCCGGTTCAACATCATCGAGCGGATGGCGTGATACATGCCGGTCCGGTCGGCCTGCCGGAACGCGTCCATGACGCCTTGCGAGTCGTCGGGTCCCATCAAAGCCTTGGAAAGCGGATCGGAAATAAGCCGTATCGGGCCGAACAGGCGATACACCGCCACCAACGGCCAGCCAGTCGTCACGCGAAATCGCAGGTCCGGTCCGTGTACCGGAGTTCCGATGGTGGTCAGGGTGCGGATTCGCTGTGGCTGAGTTGCCGCCAAGAGGATGCCGACGTGTCCGCCCCACGCGTTGCCGACCCAGTCGACCGGCTCAGTGAGGCCGAGACCATCCAGGGCGTCCGCGGCGGCCTGAGTGCATTCGTCGAAAGTGAAGTCGCGGGCAAGTGGTTCACTGCTGCCGTGCGACGGACCGTCGATCGCGATCACGGTGCGCCCCGGCGCCAGTTCGTCCAGCTCATCCATCAAAGGTGCCCAGGACCTGGAGTCGATGAACAAGCTGTGCCACAAGATCGTGGCGGGTCCGGTGCCCCGCCGCAGCACGACGTGGAGGCGACCGAGGTCGGTGGAAACGAACTCATCCGTCGAGCTGGCCATTGCTACCCTCATAATTACTTCGGAAACCGAAACTTTGGTAGCCGTAGTATCTTCGACTCCCATGGCGTCGTCAAGAGATCTGCCGACGAATCGGCAAGCGGTTGGGCAGCTATTGGTGCGGTTGACCCGGCAGTTCCGACAGGATCTGGCCGCGCCGCATGCGGCGCAGGGCTATGGCGACATCCGCGATCCGCATTTGCAAATCTTCGGCAACATCCGGACCGGCAGCATCCGACTTACCACGCTCGCCGCCCGCGCCCAGCTCAGCCTGGCGGCGACGTCGGAACTGGTCAACGACCTCGCGACGCTGGGATACCTGACTCGGCGGCCCGATCCGCAAGATGGGCGCGCCAAGCTCATCGAGCTCACCGACCGCGGGCGGGCGCTGCTCGACGATGCGGGCGAGCGGGTGGCCGATATCGAGACTCACTGGTCGGCGTTGGTCGGCGACGCGGATTTCGCGCACATGTGCGCGACGATGCAACGTCTGCTGGACGCGCTCGATCCGGAAGACTCACGTGCGTAGCGTCGCGCTGGTGGTCGAACTCACAACCGATTCCCAGTGCTCTTTCGTTGAGGAATAACGTTAGTTTCGCTAACGTTTTAAGAATCAGCGCAACGTCGCGCGACCAACACCCGATTTTCGCTATTAGTCATAAGGAACTGTCATGTCGAATGCCACTCGTGACGAGCGGCTCGAACGCCGCATTCAAGAACTGACCGCCGACGACCCGCAGTTCGCCGCCGCCGCCCCCAGCCCGACGGTGGTCGCGGCCCTCGAGCAGCCTGGACTGCGCCTCCCGCAGATCATCCAGACCGTGCTCGAGGGTTACGCCGACCGTCCGGCCCTGGGACAGCGTGCCGTCGAGTTCGTCAAGAACCCACAAACCGGCCGCACCTCGGTCGAGCTGCTCCCCCGCTACGACACCGTCTCCTACCAGGAGCTCAACGACCGGGTCGGCGCCCTGACGCGGGCCCTTGCCGAGGACTCGGTGCAGGCCGGCGACCGGGTCTGCGTGCTCGGCTTCAACAGCGCGGACTTCACCACCATCGACCTCGCGCTCGCCTTTCTCGGCGCGGTGGCGGTGCCGCTACAAACGAGCGCCGCGATCACCCAGCTGCAGCCGATCGTGACCGAGACCGAACCCCGCCTGATCGCGGCCAGTGCGAACCAATTGACCGACGCGGTCGATTTGATTCTGAGCGCCGCTGAAGCCGGCATCGCACCCGCCAAACTGGTGATCTTCGACTACCACCCGGAGGTCGACGACCAACGTGAGGCCGTCGAGACCGCACGCGCGCGGCTGGCCGATACCGCGGTGGCCGTCGAAACGCTGACCGACGCCGTCGAGCGCGGGACCGCGCTGCCGACCGCTGCGATCGCCGAGGCCGAGGGTGACAACCCGCTGGCCCTGTTGATCTACACCTCCGGCAGCACCGGCGCACCCAAGGGTGCGATGTACCCGCAGAGCAACGTCGGCAAGATGTGGTGCCGGTCGGGCCGTAACTGGTTCGGCGAAAGCGCAGCGTCGATCACGCTCAACTTCATGCCGATGAGCCACGTCATGGGACGCGGAATCCTCTACGGCACGCTGGGCAATGGCGGCACTGCCTACTTCGCCGCGAAGAGCGACCTCTCGACTCTGCTTGAGGACCTCGAGCTGGTGCGGCCTACGGAGCTGAACTTCGTGCCGCGCATCTGGGAGACCCTCTATGGGGAATACCAGCGGCAGGTGGACCGCCGGGTCAGTGACCCTGCAGACCGTGAGGCCGTCGAGGCTGCTGTGTTGGACGAGCAGCGCCAGTATCAGCTGGGCGGGCGGTACATCTTCGCGATGACCGGTTCGGCGCCGACGTCCCCGGAGCTGAAGACCTGGGTCGAATCCCTGCTCGAGATGCATCTGACCGACGGCTACGGCTCGACCGAGGCCGGAATGGTCCTGTTCGACGGCGAGATCCAACGTCCGCCGGTGATCGACTACAAGTTGGTCGACGTCCCAGACCTGGGCTACTTCGCCACTGACCGGCCGTACCCACGGGGCGAGCTGGTGCTGCGGACGGCGAACATGTTCCCCGGCTACTACAAGCGCCCGGAGGTGACCGCCGGCGTGTTCGACGAGGACGGTTACTACCGGACCGGCGACGTCGTCGCCGAGGTCGGTCCCGACCGGCTGGTGTACGTCGACCGCCGCAACAACGTGCTCAAGCTCGCCCAGGGCGAGTTCGTCACCGTCGCCAAGCTGGAGGCGGTGTTCGGCAACAGTCCCCTGGTCCAGCAGATCTACGTCTACGGCAACAGCGCCCATCCCTACCTGCTGGCCGTCGTCGTCCCGACCGAAGAAGCGTTGCAGCGCTTGGATTCCGACGCTCTCAAGCCGGCCATCGCCGATTCGCTGCAAAATGTCGCCAAAGAGGTCGGGCTGCAGTCCTACGAGGTGCCGCGTGACTTCATCATTGAGACAACGCCTTTCAGCCTGGAGAACGGTCTGCTGACCGGCATCCGCAAGCTGGCGTGGCCGAAGCTGAAGCAGCACTACGGCGACCAGCTGGAACAGCTCTACGCCGATCTGGCCACCGGTCAGGCCAACGAGCTGAGCGAGCTGCGCCGCGGCGGCGCCGATGCGCCGGTGCTGCAAACGGTCAGCCGCGCGGCGGCTGCCCTGCTGGGCACGGCGGCCACCGACCTGTCCCCCGATGCCCACTTTACCGACCTGGGCGGAGACTCGTTGTCCGCGTTGACATTCGGAAATCTCCTGAAGGAGATCTTCGATGTGGACGTGCCGGTGGGCGTCATCGTCAGCCCGGCCAACGACCTGGCCGCCATTGCCGGCTACATCGAGAACGAGCAAAAGGGTAGCAAGCGGCCAACATTCGCGGCGGTGCACGGCCGCGCCGCAGTTGAGGTGCGCGCCGCGGAACTGACGCTCGACAAGTTCATCGATGCACCGACGCTGGCCGCGGCAGCGAAGCTTCCGCAGCCTCGTGCCGAGGTGCGCACGGTGCTGCTCACCGGCGCGACCGGCTTCCTGGGCCGCTACCTGGCGCTGGAATGGCTGGAGCGGATGGACATGGTCGACGGCAAGGTCATCGCCCTGGTAAGGGCGAAGAACGACGATGATGCCCGCGCCCGTCTCGACAAGACCTTCGACAGCGGTGACCCGAAACTGTTGTCGCACTACCGGACACTGGCCGCCGAGCACTTGGAGGTCATCGCCGGCGACAAGGGCGAGGCCAACCTGGGCCTGGATCAGCAGACCTGGCAGCGGCTGGCCGACACGGTCGACCTGATCGTGGATCCGGCGGCGCTGGTCAACCACGTGCTGCCGTACAGCGAGCTGTTCGGCCCGAACGCACTGGGCACCGCCGAGCTGATCAGGATCGCACTGACCACGAAGTTGAAGCCGTACACCTACGTGTCGACGATCGGAGTGGGCGATCAGATCCAACCGGGCAAGTTCGTCGAGGATGCTGATGTCCGCGAGATCAGCGCGGTGCGCAAGGTCGACGACAGTTACGCCAATGGCTACGGCAACAGCAAGTGGGCCGGCGAGGTGCTGCTGCGCGAGGCACACGACCTGTGTGGTCTGTCGGTCGCGGTGTTCCGCTGCGACATGATCCTGGCCGACACCACGTATGCGGGCCAGCTGAACCTGCCGGACATGTTCACCCGGATGATGCTGAGCCTGGTCGCTACCGGTATCGCGCCCGGCTCGTTCTATGAGCTGGACGCCGAGGGCAATCGGCAACGGTCGCACTACGACGGCCTGCCGGTCGAGTTCATCGCCGACGCCGTGTCCACCCTGGGCGCCCAAAGCCTGGACGCAGGGGCCGGATACCAGACCTTCCACGTGATGAACCCGTACAACGACGGCATCGGCCTCGACCAGTACGTCGACTGGCTGAACGAAGCCGGGTATTCGATCGATCGCATTGCCGACTACCGGGATTGGTTGCAGCGGTTCGAGACCACGTTGCGCGCTCTGCCGGACCGGCAGCGCCAGTACTCGCTATTGCCGTTGCTGCACAACTACCAGAAGCCCGAGAAGCCGATCCTGGGATCGATGGCCCCGACCGATAGGTTCCGCGCCGCGGTACAGGACGCGAAAATTGGCCCCGATAAAGACATTCCACATGTCTCGGCGCCGATGATCGTCAAATACATCACGGATTTGCACCTGCTCGGACTGCTCTGAGATTAAGCCGATCGCCAGTCTCCTGATTTCGTCGCAGGGGGCTGGCGATCGGCTTTTGTGGCCGGCTTTGGGCCAAGCGGCTTTTGGGCCAGACCCCCCCGAACGTGACCCTGGCGTCACACTCGGCGCCGAGCGTGACGCTGGCGTCACGTTGGGCGGTGGCGGATCTCACAGTTCTGGAAGTCGTTACCTTTGCTAACGTTTTCTGTGTCGGCACGCAACGCTGCGAGGCCGACCTCCCAGAATTCTCAGTCAGATGCGAGGCACTGTTATGTCAATCAACACCCGTGAAGAGCGGCTCGCACGCCGCATCGAAGACCTCAACGCCACCGACGAGCAGTTCGCCGCCGCCAAGCCCGACCCGACGATCGCCCGGGCGATCCACCAGCCCGGATTGCGACTGCCCGAGCTCATCCAGATCCTGATGGAGGGTTACGCAGACCGCCCGGCGCTCGGCCAGCGCGCGGTCGAGTTCATCACCGACCCGAGCACCGGCCGGACCTCGCTGGAGCTGCTGCCCCGGTTCGAGACGATCACCTTCGGTGAGCTCGGGGACCGCGCGGGCGCCCTGGCCGGCACGTTGATCGCGGAGCAGGCCGTCACGCCTGGCGACCGGGTCTGCATCGTGGGTTTTACCAGCGTCGACTACACGATCATTGATGTCGCGCTGGCGCAGCTGGGCGCTGTGGCGGTGCCGCTGCAGACCAGTGCGGCGGTCGCAGGTCTGCGGCCGATCGTCGCCGAGACCGAGCCCACGGTGATAGCCGCGAGCGTCGGCAGCCTTGGTGATGCGGTCGAGTTGGCGCTGACCGGTCACGCGCCTGGCCGTCTGGTCGTGTTCGACTACCACTCCGAGGTTGACGACGAGCGCGAAGCCATCGAGGCCGCCCGCGCACAGTTGGCCGGCACCGCGGTGGTTGTGGAAACACTCGCCGACGTTCTCGAGCGCGGCAAAAAGCTACCGCCACGGACCTTGCCCGCTGCCGGCGACCAGCTCGCACTGTTGATCTACACGTCCGGCAGCACCGGCGCGCCCAAAGGCGCGATGAACACCGAGAGCCGAGTGATGAGCTTCTGGGCCAGCAACGACTTCGAGGTCAAGCCGAAAACTCAGCCGTCGATAACGCTCAACTTCATGCCGATGAGCCACGTCATGGGCCGACAGGTCCTGTACGGCACGCTGGGCAACGGCGGGACCGCCTACTTCGTGGCCCGCAGCGACTTGTCCACCCTGTTCGAGGACCTCGCGCTGGTGCGGCCCACCGAACTGACCGTGGTGCCGCGCATCTGGGACATGCTCTTCGAGAAGTTCCAGGCCGAGGTCGACCGGCTTGGCGGCGACGCAGCCCTGCAAGAGCAGGTGCTGGACGAGCTGCGCCATGACGTCCTGGGCGGTCGGTTCGTCGATGCGCTGACCGCTTCCGCACCGATCTCCGCCGAGATGAAGGCGTGGGTCGACAACCTGCTGGATCTGCATCTGGTCGAGGGCTACGGCTCCACCGAGGCCGGGATGGCCCTCATCGACAGCGGCATCAAGCATTCCACGGTGACCGACTACAAGCTGGTTGATGTGCCCGACCTGGGCTACTTCAGCACCGACCAGCCGTACCCGCGGGGCGAGCTGCTGCTCAAGACCGAGAACATGTTCCCGGGTTACTACAAGCGCCCCGAAGTCACCGCCGAGGTGTTCGACGCGGACGGCTTCTACCGGACCGGCGACGTGATGGCCCTCGTCGGCCCCGATCAGCTTGTCTACCTTGATCGCCGCAACAACGTACTGAAGCTGTCGCAGGGCGAGTTCGTCACCGTCTCGAAGCTGGAGCCATTGTTCGGCGACAGCCCGCTGGTGCGGCAGGTTTATGTCTACGGCAACAGCGCCCGCCCGTACCTGCTGGCAGTGATCGTCCCGACCGATGAGGCGCTGGCCCGTTTCGACCTGCACGAACTGAAGCCGCGAATCGCCGCTTCCCTGCAGGACATCGCCAAGGCGGCCGGTCTGCAGTCATACGAGATCCCGCGCGATTTCATCCTCGAGACGACGCCGTGGACGTTGGAGAACGGGCTGCTCACCGGCATCCGCAAGGTGGCGCGGCCGCAGCTGAAGAAGCATTACGGCGAGCAGCTGGAGCAGCTCTACGCCGACCTGGCGGACAGCCAGGCTCAAGAGCTTCGCGCGCTGCGGCAAGCCGGCAGTGACGCGCCGGTGCTAGAGACGCTGTCTCGCGCAGCGGGGGCGCTGCTGGGCGCCGGCGAAGGCGACCTGCGGGCCGACGCCCACTTCACCGACCTGGGCGGCGACTCGCTCTCGGCGTTGTCGTTCGCCAACCTGCTGCACGAGATCTTCGACATCGACGTGCCGGTGGGTGTCATCGTCAGCCCGGCAAGTGATCTGCAGACGCTGGCCGACTACATCGAGGCGGAGCGTGAGCCCGGCGCCAAGCGGCCCACCTTTGCCTCGGTCCACGGCCGGGAGGCCACCGAGGTGCACGCCGGCGACCTGACGCTGGACAAGTTCATCGACGCCGCAACGCTGGCCGCCGCCCCGAACCTGCCCGCGCCTAGCGCCCAGGTGCGGACGGTGCTGCTGACCGGCGCAACCGGCTTCCTGGGCCGCTACCTGGCGCTGGAATGGCTGGAACGGATGCACTTGGTCGACGGCAAGGTGATCTGCCTGGTCCGGGCCAAGACCGATGCGGACGCCCGGGCGCGCCTGGACAACATCTTCGATAGCGGTGACCCACAGCTGCTGCGCCACTACCAGGAGCTGGCCACCGAACACCTCGAGGTGCTG
>JAVROG010000281.1:0-8627 GCA_032162865.1 Mycobacterium sp.
CCAGTGCCGCCCGCTGATATTGGAAACCACATTACAGTGAACGACTGTAATCTGGTGCAATGCGCTGTATCGGCATAACATGGCGGCCTAACAGCACATTTGGTTTTTTATGTTTAATTCAGTGTACAAGTGTGTACTTTAGTAGACATGGCAGAACGCGGTGCTCAGCCCGAGGTCTCACGCGGTCGTCGACTATTCCTGCGGGCGATTCGAAATTTGTTCAAGCCGCTGGCGCCCGATGACTACATCGAGATGATCAACCCGCTCTGGACGACCAAGGAGCTACGCGGGAAGGTCGAACGGGTCGAGCGGCAGGGCTCGGAAGCGTCCAGCGTTCTGATCCGACCGGGGTACGACTGGCCCGGTCACAAGCCTGGCCAGTACGTACGGCTTGGACTGGTCATCGACGGCGTGTACCACTGGCGCGCCTATTCCCTGACTTCTGATCCGGAGCCCGCGGATGGCCTGATCAGCGTGACCCCGAAGAAAGTGGACAGCGGCGTGGTATCGCCGTACCTGGTGGAAAAGATCCGGCCGGGTGAGGTGGTTCGGCTCGGCGAGATCGAGGGCGTGTTCACGCTGCCCGATCCGTTGCCCAAAAAGATGCTGTTCATCAGTGCCGGCAGCGGTATTACGCCGATCATGAGCATGCTGCGCAGCCTGGATCGTCGCGGGCAACTGGGCGATGTGGTGCACATTCACTCCGCTCGCACCCGCGAACAGGTCATGTTCTTGTCCGTCCTCGAAGAACTCGAGGGCCGGCATGAGCAGATGCGGCTGGATGTGCGCCTTACCGGAGATCGTGGCCGACTTAAGCCCGGCGACCTGGACGAGGAGTGTCCGGACTGGCGCGAACGCGAAGCGTTCTGTTCGGGGCCGGAAGAAATGCTCGATGCGCTCATCGAGCACTGGGAAGAAAACGGTGATTGTGATCGCCTGCACTTCGAACGGTTTCAGCCGAAGATCGGCGGCGACGCCGGCGACGGTGCGGGTGGCGAGGTCTCCTTCCTCAAAAGTGACAAGACCGTCGAATGCGACGGTGGCACATCAATTTTGGAAGCGGGCGAGAATGCCGGGCTGGAGCTCGACTTCGGCTGCCGAATCGGAATCTGTCACACCTGCGTCGGCACGCTCAAATCGGGCAAGCTGCGTGACCTGCGCTCTGGTGACATCAGCGAACCCACCAATCAGGAAGTGCGGATCTGCATCAACGCCGCCGAAGGCGACGTCGAACTTGAACTCTGATCGAAAGGAACCGCAGTGACTTCAACTCTGCAACGGCCACAAAGCCCGTTCGCCCATTTGGGGGAACAAGAACGGGAAAAGCTGGGTAAAGAACTGGACGCGATTCACGACGACGTGTTCGCCGACCTCGGCGATCGGGACCGCGCCTACATCAAGAAGGTCATCTCGGTCCAGCGACAGATTGTGGTGGCCGGTCGTGTCCTGCTGCTGGGTTCGCGATCCAAAACCGCGTGGGTCCTCGGCACCGCGTGTCTAGGCATGGCTAAAATCCTGGAGAACATGGAGATCGGCCACAACGTGATGCACGGTCAATGGGATTGGATGAACGATCCCGACATTCATTCCTCGGTGTGGGATTGGGACACCGCCTCGAGCGCGGAGTCGTGGCGGCACTCGCACAATTTCATCCACCACACCTATACGAACATTCGGGGCAAGGACAAGGATCTCGGCTACGAGATCATGCGGATCGATCCGAATCAGAAGTGGAGCCCCGCCTATCTGGGGCAACCGCTGTACAACCTCCTGCTCACCTTTTTTTTCGAGTGGGGCGTGGCGGTGCACGACTTGGACATCGAGGCCATCCGGGCCGGCGACAAGCCGATGTCAGAGGTCCGCAAAGACCTGAAAGCTATCGGGGTCAAGGCACGCTCGCAGATCATCAAGGACTACATCGGTTGGCCGGTGATCAGCGCCGGCGCATTCGCCCTGGTACAGCTGGCGTCGGGTGGCCGGCTCGAACAGCCGACGAAATCGCGACTCGGCCGGCGCCTTCGCAAGATATCGAGCACAGGCCGGGTCGGCGCCACAGCGACGTTTTTCGACAAGGTGTTGCCCGGGGTGGAGAGCACTTACCTGCGCACCTTGGCCGCCGACGCTCTGTCTAATATCATCCGCAATGTCTGGGCGCACGCCATCATTTTCTGCGGACATTTTCCCGACCAGACCTACACGTTCAGCCAGGAAGAGGTCGAGGACGAGACCCGCGCGGAGTGGTATCTGCGCCAGTTGGTCGGCGCGGCCAACATTGACGGCAGCCCGCTATTCCACGTCATCAGCGGCAACCTCGGCTACCAAGTGGAGCACCACCTGTATCCGGACATGCCGGCCAGCCGATACTCCGAGATCGCACCGAAGATCAAGGACATCTGCGAGCGCTACGAGCTGCCGTACAACACCGGGCGCTTCTCCAAGCAGTGGTTCATGGTGCACCGCACCATCTTCCGATTGGCGTTCCCCGGTGGAAAGCCGCGTCCGAAGCCAGGTCCGTATCGCGGCGAGGAGCGGTCCACCCCTCGCTACGAATACAGTGAGGCGAACCGTTCCCGCGAGCGGGTCCCCGCCGAACACCCCGACGCCGGCCCCGAGGACAAGAAGAGCGGCGTCGAGGTGCAGCCGCCGCCACGCGGTAAGGACTGAGCGGGAGGCTCTCAACCGGACGTCTGTGGATCCGCTTCGAATACCGATATCGGCTCGAGGATCACGCCGTTGTCCTCGACGTAGCGGTCCCACAGCGCGAGGAGTTCGGCCAGCTTGTCCGGCTGTGCCGCCGCCTGATCATGGATTTCGCCGGGGTCGGAAGACAGGTCATACAGCTGCCAGGCCCCGGGACCGTACGGCGCCGGTAGGTAGAGCGCCTTCCAGTCGCCCTGCCGAATGGCGCGTCGGCCGAACAGTTCCCAGCCGGTGCCGCTCTCACCGTGGTGCACGTTCTCCTCGGCGCCCGACAAATAGGTCACCCATGAGCGGCCCCGCATGGGCGCCACCTCGCGCCCCCGGTATGTCTCGCCCGGATGGGCGACGCCGGCAAGCTCCAGGACGGTGGGAGCGATGTCCATGACGGTCGTGAACGCGGTGCCGATTTCACCCTGGCGATCAAAGCCCGGCCACGTCGCAAAGCCGACCACCCGGATACCGCCTTCGGTAGTAAACGCCTTGTGCAACCGCGACGGCGCGGTGGCGGCTTGCGCCCAGCGTGGGCCGTACCAAATGTAGGAGGTGGCCTGGCCTAGGTTGTCGAGGCTGTTGTCGCAATACTTTTCGATCATCGCGGCGATCTGCGCGCCGCGCATGGGCATCGCCTCGACTATCGCCCCCTCGGCACCGTTGTCCGACAAGAAGATCACGACGGTGTCATCAAGCTCGCCGGTCTCGGTCAGGTAGTCGAGCACCCGGCCGATGTTCCAGTCCATCCGGTCCACCATTCCGGCGTAGACCTCCATGGAGCGCGCCGAACGGGCACGCTCCGCGGCACTCATCTCGCTCCACTCGGCCGCGCCGTCGGCCACGACAGGATGCGCCTCGACGTCCGGCGGGCACAGGCCCAGCCGCTTGAGCGCTGCCAGACGCTCCTCGCGCAGCGCGTCCGGACCGCCGTCATAGCGGCCACGGTAGGTCGCGATGGATTCCTCGGGTGCCTGCAGCGGCCAATGTGGCGCTTGGAACGGCAGATACGCGAAAAAGGGCCGGTCGGCTTCTTCAGGGTCGGTCGAGCGTTCTTGGAAGTAGCGCAACAGAGTGTCGGTGTAGAAGTCCGATGAGTAGAAGTCGTCCCCCACCGTGACGAACTGGTCATCCTCGGTGTAAATCGTTGGTATGGGCGGCAAACTGCTGGCGGCGGCGCTGTAGTGGCTGGCGCCGGCGGGCAGTAGCGCGAACGAGCGCTCGAACCCGCGCGCCCACGGCGAGGTCTCGATTGTGGCGCCCAGATGCCACTTGCCCGACATCAGCGTGAGATAGCCGGCGTCACGGAGCAGTTCGGGCAATGCGACGACCCGATCGTTCAGGTAGCCCTCGTAGCCGGGCGCGCCCTGGAATGCGGGGCCCGCGACCTCCAGCATCGTGCCGATGCCGGCCACGTGGTGGTCGGTACCAGTCAGCAACATCGCCCGGGTGGGCGAGCAGGCGGGTGCCGAATGAAAATCGGTGAACCGGATGCCCGCGTAGGCCAGCCGGTCCAGATTGGGTGTCTCGATCTCACCCCCGAACGCACCGATATCGGAGAATCCCAGGTCGTCCGCCACAATCACCAAAAAGTTGGGTCGCTTCACGCTGAAGTATCCTGTCAGCTTCGGCCGTCGGATGAAACGGCGATTTTTCGAATTCGCCTGAGTCGAAATGGCTTTAGGGGCCAAAAAATGTGTCGCAGGCATCCCGTGGTTCCTCCGCTACCACCGTGATTGAAGATAGGAGCATGGTGGAGGCAACGAATGCCGGCCCCCTGCTGGCCGGCCGAATCGCGGTGGTGACCGGCGGAGGTGGCGGTATCGGCGCGGCCACGTCGAGACTGTTCGCCCAACACGGCGCCCAAGTGGTCATCGCAGATATCGACGCCGACCTCGCGCAACGGACCGCCAGGCAGATCGGCGAGTCGGCTCTGGCAGTCGTAACCGACGTCCGGGATGCCGAACAGGTCGACGCGCTCACGCGCACGGTGCTGGATCACTACGGACACGTGGACGTGTTGGTGAACAACGTCGGCCACTGGGTGCGGCACCCCGGCAGCTTCGCGGGCACCGACCCGCACCTGTGGGCAGAGCTCTACCGGGTGAACCTGCACCACGTCTTCCTCGTCACCCGCGCGTTCCTGCCGGCCATGATCGACCAGCACGCGGGTGCGATCGTCAACGTCTCGTCCGTGGAGGGGTTGCGCGGCT
The DNA here is from genome assembly GCA_032162865.1 of Mycobacterium sp. Taxonomy (GTDB): domain Bacteria; phylum Actinomycetota; class Actinomycetes; order Mycobacteriales; family Mycobacteriaceae; genus Mycobacterium. The sequence goes on from JAVROG010000281.1 coordinate 4,902, forward strand.
ACCCGGAGGATCCCGTCTACGCCGCTTTCAAGGCGGCCGTCATCCAGTTCACCCGCAGCCTGGCGGTCCAGGTTGGTCGAGACGGCGTGCGGGTCAACGCAATCGGGCCCGACGTCACCGAATCTCTGCAGGTGCCCTATTCGGACTGGCTGTCCCCCGACGAGCAGACGCAGTGGCCGCAATGGGTTCCGGTCGGACGAATGGGGCTGCCCGAGGACCAGGCCCGCGTAATCCTGTTTCTGGCCTCGGACCTGTCGGCGTTCGTCACCGGCCACACCATCCCTACCGACGGTGGCACCGGCGCAGCGGGCGGGTGGTTCCGCTCGTCGCGTCGCGCGGAACGCGAATGGACGAATCGGCCTATCGCGCCGTGAGCACGACAGCACTTACCCCGCGTCCACCCAAATGCTCAAGCCGGCAAGCGCGGCCGCGAACACCGCAAGCAGGACGGCGTCAACAGTGTGCAGGCGCGGCGGCTCGGCAGCACCCATGCGCAGTTCCCGGACCAGCAGAAACACCGGAAACATCACGCTGATCGCGATAAAGAGGCTGGCGACGATATACGCCCATACGAACCTGATCTGATGCTTGCGCGCCTCGATGACCATCAGAATCATCGCGGAAAGACAGAACATCACAATGTCGACGGTGATGAACCGCGAAGCGCCGGTGACCTTGGTGTCCCGCCAGAAATCGATCAGGAAGCCGGTGACGCTGTGTATGTAGGGTCCGCCCTGGCTCCATGTCCCGGCCAGCGCGGCCACGGCAATCACCGCGTAGGCGGCACACAGCACTTTGCGCGACGTGGGCACCGATACCTGCTGATCAGATGTTTGCACGGTGCCGCTATCCCAGCGTGGTGTGCATCAACATCACGTCGTATGCGGACCACAGCGACAGGTTGAAGTACACGTCCTTACCCGTCGACCAGGGATGCATCATCGGTGCGTAAACACCGCCGGGCATCTGGAAGTTCGACACCAGCAAATGCTCTGGGCTGTAGGGTCCCTGCGGCGTCGGCGCAGTCCGTGCCACGACGTCGTTGGCACCGTTGGTGTACATCACCAGGTACTCCTTGAGATAGGTGTTGTACTGGGCCGACATCTCGGCCACCGGACCCGGGATCACCGGAGTGGCCGCGGCCGGCTTGTTCGGTACCCAGGAGTTCGAATCCCCGTTCCAGTACTCGTATTTGGTGAGGTCCGGGATGAAGCGCTGGGGAACGCGCGACAGGTGTGCCGCGCCGCCGCGTCCATTCGGTGTGCCGAACGAGTACAGGTAGCCGTCGCTCGACTTGACGTACGCCCCCATCTGGAAATTCTCGTTGCCCTCTACGTAGGGGACCCGTGCGGCGTCGGGCCCGTTTGCCCGGATGGTGCCGGGATAAACCGCCCAGGTCTGGCCATTGTCGTTGGACATTGCGATCCCGGAGTAGTTCGTCCACCACTCCCCGTCGCGACCCCAGTCCTTGATGGACATGAAGTTGATGTATTGAGTTTTCCCGACGGAGATGGCGGCGGTCGGAATGATTCCCGTCTCTTCTTTTGCGTACTTGATGCTGTTGATGACCTGTCGGGAAAAGCCCGGTTGCTGTGTCGGTGAGCCCGCGTATCTGTTGGAAGGGTCGCCGGCATCCACGTGCAGTCCGTGGGACAGATCATGGTCGCTGCTGCGGAACAGCACGTTGTACCGCCATTGGTCGCCCTTGACGGCGCAGTAGCCGAATGTGTCGCCGAACGCCATGAGCACCTGATGGTTGGCGGGATCACCGTTATCCCAGAGGATCCCGAGATCGGTCCCGGAGATGCCGAAGCGTTGGAGGGTCTTATTCGGGCCGTCCGGTCCGGTCACCCAATCGACAAGCGATGTGTTCGACCCACCGAGTGCGCCACCCGAATCGGGCGCGCCGGCCGGCGGCGCTGCCTCGGGTGCGGGGTTTGGTGGCGGGACGGCGGCTGCCTCCGGAGCCAGCTGCCCGGCAGGGGGCTGGGCGTCGGCGGCCGGCGGGGCGGGGGCAGGCGGATTGGGATTGGCACCGGGCACTCGCGCTTGCTGCTGAAGCGGTGCGGAGTATGTCTTACCCGGCTGGGCCGGGCGCTGCAGCGGCCCCACCCTCGGCAGCGGCGCGCGGTCATTCGCGCCACGAGGCCGCTTATTCAACGGGCCGAGAACCTTGCCCCCCGGATTGGTCACCACGGCGTTCGCCGGGGGCGGCACGTTCGCCTCGGGCGCGCTGCAAGGCAACGCGTTCGCCATCGGAGCGAGGCCAATCGGAAAGATGAGTGCGACTGCGGCCGCCGACGCCACGGATACCGAAATGATTCGCGGAATCGGCGACATGTCACACCTCTCGAGGGGTCGAACGTCGAGTTGACGTCCGCATAGGGTTGATGTGACGATAGTGAGCGATGAGACGCCTGTGACCGGTGAGCAGTCAATAGGTACGCGTCCGTGACCGTGTCGCAACGCAGCTTTTCTCGGCCCCCCTGCGACCTGCCCGTATCGAGTCGAAGCCGCCGGCATTGCGCTCACCCCAAACCGATGCTCGCGCACATTATTTCGACTCGGTGCCGACCGCATTCGCGGCGACCGTCGAACTGGTGCATACGAGGTCGACAGCGGCCAGGACTGAGAGCAATCTCATGCTTAACCCGGCACACCAACGGATATACAGTCCGCGACCGCCGGTGTTCTCAGTTCGGTCGAAACCAAGACGAAAGTCAGGAGGCACCGTGGTTACCACCAACGTCAGTGCGCAGGACACCGCCGCGCCGGTAGCCGCCGGCGACTCGGACCGATCGGAAGACCGGCCGGAGGTCTGGCCGGGCAAGGCATACCCGCTGGGGGCGACCTACGACGGGTATGGAACGAACTTTGCCGTCTTCAGTGAGGTGGCCGAACTGATCGAACTGTGCCTGTTCGACGAGGACGGGACCGAAACGAAGATTGCGCTGCCAGAAGTCGACGGATTCATCTGGCACGGTTTCATCCCCAGTGTCCAACCCGGCCAGCGCTACGGATTCCGAGTGCACGGTCCCTACGATCCCGCCAGGGGTCACCGGTGTAACGCGAACAAGCTGCTGGTGGACCCCTACTCGAAAGCGATCGACGGAGTGTTCCAGTGGGACCAGTCGCTGTTCAGTTACAACTTCGGTGACCCGGACAGCCGCAACGATGACGACTCTGCGGCCAATATGCCCAAGTCGGTGGTGATCAACCCGTACTTCGACTGGGCGGTGGACCGGCCGCCGGGCCACGAATACGCCGACACTTTCATCTACGAGGCCCACGTCAAGGGTCTCACTCAGACACACCCCGCCATCCCCGAGCGCATCCGCGGCACCTACTCGGCGATCGCGCATCCAGCGATCATCGAGCACCTCACCAGCCTCGGCGTCAACGCGATCGAGCTGATGCCCGTACACCACTTCGCCAACGACTCGACCTTGATCGAGAAGGGGCTGTCGAATTACTGGGGCTACAACACAATTGGCTTTTTCGCCCCCGACTTCAAATACACCGCCAGCAACATCCCCGGCGGCCAGGTGCAGGAATTCAAGGCCATGGTGCGCGCGCTGCACGAGGCCGACATCGAAGTGATCCTCGACGTCGTCTACAACCACACCGCCGAGGGCAACCACATGGGCCCGACGCTGTCGATGCGCGGTATCGACAACCCGGCCTACTACCGCTTGGTCGACGACGACAAGCAGTACTACATGGACT
>JAVROG010000282.1:0-4579 GCA_032162865.1 Mycobacterium sp.
TCGACAAACGGGCCTTGCCGGCACCGGAGTACCAGGAGGATGGCGATCGTTACCGCGCACCGGCCAACGAGATCGAGGAGGCCCTGGCCGGCATCTACGCCCAAGTCCTCGGCCTCGAGCGGGTCGGGGTCGAAGACTCGTTCTTCGATTTGGGCGGGGATTCACTGTCGGCCATGCGGGTGGTCGCCGCGATCAACAAGCGCCTGGATACCCAGCTTGCGGTGCGCACCTTGTTCCACGCGCCGTCTATCAGAAGCTTGAGCCAGCAGTTGGGCACAGCTGCCAGCGAGGTGGAAGTAGTCCCGATCGAGATCCTCAAGGAAGGGACCGGTGTCCCGCTGTTCTGCATTCATCCCGGCGGTGGAATGAGCTGGCCGTATCAACGCCTTGGCGTTTACTTGGACTGCTCGATCATTGGAATTCAGCAAACCCTGCTGGGCGAAGAAGCCGAACCTCAGTCGATTCGCGACATGGCGAAGAACTACGCCGACAGGATTCAAGGGGTTCAGCCCACCGGGCCGTACAACCTTCTCGGCTGGTCTTTCGGAGGCGTCGTCGCTCATGAACTCGCCATCGAATTGCAGCGACGCGGATGCGTCGTCCCGCGGTTGATCCTTCTCGACGCTCAACCCAGCATCGACGACAGCGTCACCGTCTTAAACGGTGCTTCAGTCGAGCTGGACACCCTCGAGGAAGCGTTGCGGTTCTATGGGATAGATATTCCAGAACGGGATGGGTCGCTTACCGACGAGGAGTTGGAAGCGCTAGTTCGCGAACGAATAGCCGCAGAATTTCCTCGACAAAAGCAGCTTCTGGATTGGCTTGTTCAAAATCTTGATAACAACAAGGCGTTGCAGCGAGCTCACGAACCCGGCGTTTTGGAGAGTGATCTCATCGTATTTTCTGCTGTGCGGGATGAGAGCGACCGCAGTTCGACTGCGCTGCAGGAATGGCGGCCTTACGTCGCCGGCGACATCGCAGAGCACTCGATCGACTGCACACATGAAGAAATGTTGACCGCCGAATCGGTCAGGCTGTATGGCCAGCAACTCAAATTTTTATTGGAAGGTTAAGGGGCTCTTCCGGAAGTGGAGTGCAGTTGAGGGTGGCGGGTTCCCGCGCCTGGGCATCGTGTCGTTGAGCTGAGACGGGCCCCGGGCGGCAGAAGATGCAGGTGTCGAATCCTCATTCCTGCTACCCGGGGAGCCCTGTGTCTGACCCTACGTCGTTTCCTGCTGCTGTTGTGGCCGACACGATCGTGCGCACCGTTGAACTCGGTGTGACGATCACCGACGCCGCCGTCGACGGGCAGACCACGGTCGTGTTCTGCAATCTGCTCGATGACGGCGGGCGGCAGTGTCCGGGTTGCGGCGCAGAAGGTGTCTACCGCGACACCGTGATCCGGCGGGTGACCGATGTACCCGTGGTGGGTCATCCCCTGCGACTGCACGTTCGGGTACCGCGCTACCGCTGCGTTTCTGCAAGCTGCGAACGAGAAGTGTTCGGCCACAACACCGACCGGCTGGCCCGGCGCGGATGGAGCACCACCCGGCGCTGCGCCCGCTACATCTGCCGCCGGCTGATGATCGACCGCGCCACCGTGGCCGCAGTGGCCCGGGAGCTGGGCCTGTCCTGGGACACCGTGAATACCATCGCCATGGACGCCACCCACACCATTGTGGCCGCCGACACCACGCGCCTGGACACAGTGCGGGTCATCGGCGTCGACGAGCATCGCTGGGCCCACACCCGCCGGCGCGACCAGGACGGGTACGTCACCGTGATCGTCGATCTCACCCCGGTGCTGGAGGGCACCGGACGTGCCCGGCTGCTCGACCTGGTGCCCGGCCGCTCGGCAGCGGCACTGACGACCTGGCTGACCCAGCAGGACCAAGCCTTTCGTGACCGGATCGAGGTCGTCGCCATGGATGGCTTCGGTGGCTACAAGACCGCTGCCACCGAGCAACTGTCGCAGGCCACCGCGGTGATGGATCCCTTCCACGTCGTGGCGTTGGCCGGCACCAAGTTGGACCTGTGCCGCCAGCGTGTCCAGCAGCAGACCTGCGGCCATCGCGGCCGCACCGGCGATCCACTCTACGGAGTTCGGCGTACTTTACGCACTCGACTGCCTCTGCTCAGCACCCGCCAAAAGGTGCGCCTGGAAACCGTTTTCGCCGACGAGGCCCACATCGCCGTCGAGATCTGCTGGGGCTTTTACCAACGCATGATCGCCGCCTATGCCCACCCCGACCGGCGCCGCGGCAAGACCATGATGACCGCGATCATCAACACACTGCGCCGCGGCGTCCCCGACGCACTCGAAGAACTTGCCCAACTCGGCCACACACTATGGCGTCGCCGCGCCGACGTGCTGGCCTACTTCGACCACCACGCCTCCAACGGCCCCACCGAAGCCATCAACGGACGTCTCGAAGCCCTACGCCGCAACGCCCTCGGATTCAGAAATCTCACCCACTACCGACTGCGCTCACTACTGCACTGCGGCAACCTGTCCCAGCGAATCAATGCACTCTAAAACCGGAAGAGCCGGTTAAGGCGCCCGATACAGCTAAGCGCTCTTCCCCAGGTGATGCGTGGCCGGTTCACCAATGCAGGGATGCCGTCAGGGCAATTGGTGAGGAGTTTTTCCACCGTGGGCATCTGCCTGGTCCTTCAGAGCATCCGTAGGGAAGAACTGAAAGGCGGGGGCTGAATCGCTCACGGCCGACGAGATAAGGGCTCATCTTCGGCAGGGGAGTTGTAGTTTGTTGCCAGGTGGTGCAGGACTCGTTCGTCGAGGGTTGCGAGAATGTCTAGCTCAGCCGGGGTAAGCAGATCGATGAAGTTCCGACGGACGTCCTCCACGTGCCTGGGTGCCGCCTTCTCGATGGCGGCGCGGCCCGTGTGCAGCACGCAGACCAAGGTGCTGCGGGCGTCGTCGGGGTTGGGCTCGCGGCTGATCAGCCCGTCCTTCTGCATGCGCCGCAGCTGGTGGGACAGACGGCTCTTTTCCCAGCCCAGAGCAATGCACAGGTCGCGGGCGGGCATGCGATCGCCGTCGAGAGCCGAGAGCACCGCCAGCACCTCGTAGTCGGCCCCGGACAGGCCCGATTCGTGCAGGCCCCGGTTCAGGTGCGCGACGAGCTGATGGTGCGCGTGTATGAAGGCCCGCCAGGCGCGGTCTTCACGCGGGCTTAGCCAGTTCGGTTCCATCGGCCTCCATGCTACCTCGATTGGTTGACGCATCACCAATGTCTGCATATGGTTGAGTAGTCAACCTTTTCGATCCTCAACCAAGACGGGAGAATTCATGAGCAGCATCAGCATCATCGGCCTGGGGAACATGGCCAGGGCCTTGGCCGACCGGGCGGTCGCCGGCGACGACGCGCAGGCAAAGGCACGTGTGTCGGCGTTCGTCGAGAGCCTGGGAGTTCGCCCGATGGACGCCGGTCGTCTGCCAATGGCGCGGGCACTGGAGAACGCCGCCCTGCTGCAGCTGGGCCTTGTCGCCCAAGCACACCAACTTCGTCCTCGGCGTCAGCATTCTCAGCTGAACGCCCCCTCCACAGCTACCCCCAGAAGGACAGTCACATGCGCGTTTTAGTCACCGGCGGGACCGGCCATGCCGGTTCGTACATCATTCCCGAGCTCGTCGCCGCCGGGCACGAGGTCACCGGCCTGGCCCGGTCGGACACGGCCGCGGCGGCCCTGTCCGCGCAAGGCGCGAAGGTGCGTCGCGGCGACCTTGAGGATCTCGACGGGCTCAAGGAGGCGGCCGTGGCCTCCGACGGCGTCATCCACGTCGCGCACAGGCAAGACCTGCTTCCGTCCGGCGGGATGGACGCGGTGGCCGCCGCGGAGCTCCCGATCATGCTCGCGTACGGCGAGGCACTCGCGGGAACCGGAAAGCCACTGGTCGCGGCCGGCAGCATAGGCTCGGCCGGCAACCTGGGCCGGCCGGCCACCGAGGAGGACCCGGCCCTTCCCAGCGGCGATGAGCACAAGGGCACCCTGCGTGTTCGCAACGTCGTGGAGACCGCCGTAGTCGGCCTCGCCGAAAGGGGAGTGCGGTCTTCGATCGTGCGGCTTCCCCTCATCGCGCACAGCACGACCGATAGTGCCGGCTTCCTCCCGGGGCTGATCGGGACCGCGCAGGAGAAGGGCTTCGCCGGCTACCCCGGAGACGGCGCGAACCCGTGGTGCGCCGTGCACATCCGCGATGTCGCCTCCGTGTTCCGCTTGGCGCTGGAGAAGGGTCCGGCCGGCAAATATTGGCACGCGATCGCGGAAGGGGAAATCCCGTTCCGCGAGATCGCCGAGGCCATTGGCAGCCATTTGGACCTGCCCACCGTGAGCGTTCCCGAGGACGTCCTGATGCTGCCGGGATACTTCGGGCTCTACACGAATCTGGTCACGGGGTCCTTCCCGGCGACCAACCTCATCACGCGCCAGACCCTCGGCTGGGAACCCGCCCAGCCAAGTCTGTTCGCCGATTTTGACAACGGCCATTACTTCCCCGCCAGCTGACGGCCAGAGCGCACCGACCAAGTCTTACCCACTTACAGAGAGGCACCATGAC
>JAVROG010000283.1:0-6149 GCA_032162865.1 Mycobacterium sp.
GTTATTGCCGCTGCGGCTGCGACGACAACCTCGTCCAGCACGACTACGACAACCAGCGTGAGCACGGTGACGACCACGATCGCCGTGCCGCCGCCGGAAACGAGCACGAGCACCGTCACGGTCACCAGTCCCACCAGTTCCACCAGCGCCCCGACCCTCACGTCCACGTCACCCAAGACAGTGACCACTCCTCCGGGCGGCTGACGCACCGAACTCCACCAGCAACACTTTTACGAGCAGAATTTAGTGGTGGTGGTGGTGACCGTGGCCATGATCGTCTTCGGCCTCGGCCGGCCTGTCGACAACCGCGGTCTCGGTGGTTAAAGAAATAAGCCTGGTGATCACCGGTCGTCGTCAATCACTGCGGTGACTTGAATCTCGACCCGCATTGTTGGATTTGCGAGGGCTGCGACGCCGATGCACGTCCACAGCGGAGCGCGCTCACCCATGCGGCGGCGAAACTGTTCCGCCACCGTGGTTAGGTGATCTTGTCCGATCGCGCCATCGGCGTTCGGCAAGTGGTAAGAGTGAACGCTGATCACGTGTCGCCACGATGCTCCCGCGGTTGCCAGTGTCCGCTCTACATTGTCGAAGGCCTGAATCACTTCGTCGCGGACCGACTCCGGAAAACACCAGTTGTCATCCCAACCACCCTGGCCGGAGGTCTCGACCCGGTTGCCGTGCCGAACTGCCTGCGAATAATGGAAGTTCTTTCGTTGGCGATCACCATATCCGGGAGTGACGAAGAATGATGCGCTGTTCATGTAGGCCATCTTCCGGGTGTGCTCGCGACCGACGATGAACAGACCTTGAACAACGAAACACCCCCGACCATGGACCGGGGGTGCTTCGCGCAGATGTTACTAGTGGTGGTGGCCGTGACCGTGACCGTGGTCGTCCGCCTGTTCGGCCGGCTTGTCGACAACCGCGGTCTCGGTCGAGAGCACCATCCGGGCCACCGACGAGGCGTTGAGCACCGCCGAGCGAGTCACCTTGACCGGGTCGACGACACCGTCGGCGGCAAGGTCCCCGTACGTCCGGGTGGCGGCATTGAGCCCGTGCCCGGTGGGAAGCTCCTCGACCTTGTTGACCACCACCGCGCCATCTAGCCCGGCGTTGGTGGCGATCCAGAACAGCGGTGCGGCCAAGGCCTCGGAGAACACGTCGACGCCGAGCTTTTCGTCGCCGTTGAGCTCCTCACGCAGCGACTTCAGCACGTGGCGGGCCTGAATCAGCGCCGAGCCACCGCCGGCCACGATGCCTTCCTCGACGGCAGCCTTGGCCGCCGCTACCGCGTCCTCGACGCTTTCCTTGCGCTCCTTGAGCGCGGTCTCGGTAGCGGCACCGACCTTGATGACCGCGACTCCGCCGGCCAGCTTGGCCAGCCGCTCGCTCAGCTTTTCGCGGTCCCAGTCCGAATCGCTGTTGTCGATCTCGCTGCGCAGCTGATGCACGCGAGCCGCGACGGCATCGGGCGCGCCGCCGCCGTCGACGATGATGGTTTCGTCCTTGCTGACCACGGCGCGACGGGCCGAGCCCAGCGCGTCCAGGCCCACTTCGCGCAGCACCAGGCCGGCGTCGGGGTTCACCACCTCGGCACCGGTCACCGCCGCCAGGTCCTGCAGGAACGCCTTGCGCCGGTCGCCAAAGTACGGCGACTTGACTGCAACGGCTTTCAGCGTCTTGCGGATCGAGTTGACCACCAGCGTCGCCAGCGCCTCACCCTCGATGTCCTCGGCGATGATCAGCAGCGGCTTGCCCGATTCGGCGACCTTCTCCAAAAGCGGCAACAGGTCGGGCAGCGAGCTGATCTTGTCCTGGTGCAGCAGGATCAGCGGGTCGTCGAGCACGGCCTCTTGGGAGTCGAAGTCGGTCACGAAGTAGGCCGACAGGAAGCCCTTGTCGAAGCCCACACCCTCGGTGAACTCCAGCTCGGTGTTCAGCGTTGAGGACTCCTCCACGCTGACGACGCCGTCGTGACCCACCTTGCTCATGGCCTCACCGACCAGCTCACCGATGTGCTCGTCACGTGAGGACACGGTCGCCACCTGTGCGATGGCTTCTTTGCCGGACACCGGGATGGCCGAGGCCAGCAGCGCCTCGGATACCGCGTCGGCGGCCTGGCTGATGCCCGATCCCAGCGCGATCGGGTTGACCCCAGCGGCGACCAGGCGCAGTCCGCCCTTGATCAGTGCTTGGGCCAGGACGGTCGCGGTGGTGGTGCCGTCGCCGGCGATGTCGTTGGTCTTGGTGGCCACCGACTTCACCAGCTGGGCGCCCAGGTTCTCGAACGGGTCTTCCAGGTCGATCTCGCGGGCGACCGTGACGCCGTCATTGGTGATCTGCGGGCCGCCGAACGCCTTGGCCAGCACCACATGCCGGCCATGCGGACCCAGCGTCACCCGCACGGTGTCGGCGAGCTTGTTCACGCCCGCCTCCATGGCGCGACGCGCGGTCTCGTCGTACGAAATAAGTTTGCTCATCAGGCTCCTTCAGCCGAGCTCATAACGCATGCCGCCCCGGAGATCGCCCGCGCGGTAACGCGGGGATCGCCGGGGCGGAACACGGGTTACTTAGAAACGACAGCCAGCACGTCGCGTGCCGACAGAATCAGGTATTCCTCGCCGCCGTACTTGATCTCGGTGCCGCCGTACTTGCTGTAGATGACGGTGTCACCCTTGGCGACGTCGAGCGGGATCCGCTTTTCGCCGTCCTCGTCCCACCGGCCGGGGCCGACTGCGACGACGGTGCCCTCTTGGGGCTTCTCCTTGGCGGTGTCAGGAATGACCAGACCGGATGCGGTCGTGGTCTCGGCCTCGTTGGCCTGTACGAGAATCTTGTCCTCGAGTGGCTTGATGTTCACCTTCGCCACGATTGGAGCCCTCCACTAGTTAGATCGGGTTCGGGACGTTCGCCCCGACCGGAGTTGGCGGTCGGTCCGAGGCATGCCCCGAACCGTCCGAATTACCAGGTGATTCGGCATCCTTCCAAAACCCTCGCGCCGTCGTCGCGGGTGCCGACACAGGGGGTCTTCCGGCTGCCACCTAGCACTCTATACATGAGAGTGCTAGCACTCAAGGGGGCCCCGGTGCTTCTCGCGTGTCGGCGCCCAGCGCGGTGGCGTCGTCCGCACCAGCGACCCAGCTGACCTGCGCCGTTACCACCGGCAGACCCGGGTCACTCGGCGCATTCAACGGCGAGGGCGACGCCCCCGCGGCCACCAGATGCGCCGCGAACGACGCGATCATCGCTCCGTTGTCGGTGCACAGCCGGGGCTTGGGGATTCGCAGCGTCATGCCCGCCGCCTCGCAGCGCTGGCCCGCCAGCGCGCGCAGCCGTGAGTTGGCCGCCACTCCCCCGGCAATCAGCAGGGTCGACACTCCCAGCTCAGTGGCGGCGCGAACCGCCTTCTTGGTCAACACGTCGGCGACGGCTTCCTGGAATCCAGCGGCGACATCGGCTGGCCGGAAGTCGGGGTGACTCTCCACGTAGCGCGCGACAGCGGTCTTGAGTCCGGAAAAGCTGAACGCATACGGATCATCGCGCGGGCCGGTCATCCCGCGCGGAAACACGATGGCGTCCCGATCTCCGGTACGAGCCAAGTCATCGAGCACCTTGCCGCCCGGATATCCCAGGCCCAGCAGCCGAGCCACCTTGTCGTAGGCCTCGCCGGCGGCGTCGTCGACCGTGCTGCCGAGCTCGGTCATCGACTCCCCGAGCGAACGCACATGCAGCAGATGGGTGTGTCCGCCCGACACCAGCAACGCCACACACTCGGGCAACGGACCGTGTTCGTAGACGTCGGCAGCCAAGTGCCCACCCAGGTGGTTCACGGCATAGAACGGCACACCCCAGGCGGCCGAATACGCCTTGGCCGCAGCCACTCCCACTAACAGCGCACCGGCCAGTCCGGGCCCGATGGTGGCCGCGACGACGTCGGGCTTTGCCACACCGGCGGTCGCCAGCGCACGGCGCATCGTCGGGCCTAGCGCCTCCAGATGGGCGCGAGAGGCTATCTCGGGCACCACACCGCCGAATCGCACATGCTCATCGACGCTGGACGCCACCTCGTCGGCAAGTAGCGTCACGGTGCCGTCGGCGTCGAGGCGGGCTATGCCGACACCGGTCTCGTCGCAGGAGGTTTCGATCGCCAGGATTAACGTCATGTGGCCGCCCGTCGCATGGTGTAGGCATCGGCGCCGCTGATCCGGTAGTACCGCCGCCGCAACCCGATCTGCTCGAACCCCACGCTGCGATACAACCCGATCGCACTCTCGTTGTCGGTGCGGACTTCCAGAAAGACCACTCCGCCGTCAGCGAACTCCAGCAACTCGTTGAGCAGCCGGCGGCCGATGCCCCGGCCCTGATAGGCGGGATCCACCCCGATGGTGTGCACCTCGTACTCGAATGGCGCAACCCTGCCCAGCCGTGAGATTCCGGCGTAGCCGACCAGCGTGCCGTCACTGCGCGCACCGACGTAGTGGTTGGTCTTGCTGGCCAATTCCCGCACGAATGCGGCGGCCGGCCAAGGGTCGTCCCCATCGAACAACAGTGCCTCCAGTTCGGCGCACCGGGCGGCGTCGCCGGCGGTCAGCGCGCCAACGGCGACCGGTCCGTAGCCGGGGCGGGTCATGCGCGGGCCGCCAACGGCTTGGCATCGGGTCGGCGCAGATACAACGCCACCAGCGGCGCCGCCTCGACGGACCAGTCGGGCACCGCGCGAACCAGACCAGCCGATGTCGGATAAACCGGCTCGCACCGGGGCAGCTCAAACAACGCCGCGTGCTCCGGTGAACCGCCGACCGCGCGCGCCGGACCGGGATCCACGTCGGCCGGGGCGTTGACGTCTGGGCCGCCGGCCCGCACTCCGTCGCGATAGCGCGCCCAGTAGACCTCGCGGCGGCGGGCGTCGGTGACCACCAGCGTGTCGCCGGTGGTGAGCACACCGATGGCGTCCAGGCTGCACACGCCGTGCACCGGGATGTCCAGCGCGTGTCCGTAGGCGGCGGCGGTGGCCATGCCGGCCCGCAGACCGGTGAACGGACCGGGACCGCAACCCACCACGACGGCGTCTAAATCGGCCATCGTCAGCCCCGCATCGGCGAGCGCCTCGACCACGTTGGGCGTCAACCGCTCGGCGTGCGCCCGCGCGGAGACGGTGACCCGCTCGGCCAACGTGATCATGTCGTCGAGGCGCACCAGGCCCGCTGTGACCGCCGGTGTGGCGGTGTCGAGGGCCAGGACGGTGCGTATCTGCCGGCTCATTGGCAGACCCATTCCCAGGTGGCGATCCGCACGTCGGAGTGGGTGACGCGCTCGAGTCGGACGTCGAGGTGCCGCTCGGCGAGGCGTTCGACCAATCCCTCGCCCCATTCGACCACGACGACAGCGTCCTCGAGATCGGTGTCGAGGTCCAGCGAGTCGAGCTCACCGAGCAGGTCCGCGCCGTGCTGGTCCAGCAGTCGGTAGACGTCCACGTGGACCATCGCGGGCCGGCCCGCCTGCCGCGCCCGATGCACCCGCGCCAGCACGTACGTCGGCGACGTCACCGGCCCGTCGACGTCCATCGCAACCGCAATTCCCTTGGCCAGCACCGTTTTTCCGGCACCGAGCGGACCCGAGAGCACCACCACGTCACCCGCGCGCAACTGCTCGCCCAGCCGGAACCCCAACTCGATGGTGTCCTCGACGCGTTCCAGCGTGCTGTGTCCAGTCTGCTGCTCAACCACGCCGCAACCGCTTCCGCAACCGGTGCCCAAATCGCCGGTAACGCGAGGTCGTCCTCTCCGGCTGTGCCCGCTCAATCAACCGGATCAGCCCGTCGTTGATGGCCTCGGGTTTGTCCAACAGCGCCAGATGGCTGGCCCCGGAAACGATGACCAGTTCGGATTTCGGCAGCGAGGCCGCCATCAACCTCGAGTACTCGTCCGGGGTCAACAGGTCGTGGTCACCGCACGCGATCAGGGTCGGGACCTTCAGCAGCGTCCACAATCCGGCGGTTTCGTCGTGCACCTCCAGCGCGCGCAAGAAGCCCACCAGGGTGGCGATCGGGGTGCCGTTCATCATCCGCTGCGAGAACGCATCCAGGCTGCGACTGACCTGCAGGTCGCTGAAGGAGGCAGCGCGCAGGATCGGCCCGATCAGCGAGC
>JAVROG010000284.1:0-5047 GCA_032162865.1 Mycobacterium sp.
TGATGCGGCACACCGGCCCGGCGATGAGCGCATTCAACGCCTGGGTGCTATTGAAAGGCCTTGAGACACTGGCGGTTCGAGTTGAGTACAGCAACTCCTCGGCGCACCGGATTGCGGAGTTCCTGGAAGGGCACCCGGCGGTGAGTTGGGTGCGCTACCCGTATCTGACGTCGCACCCGCAGTACGACCTGGCCAAGCGTCAAATGTCCGGCGGCGGGACGGTTCTCACGTTCGAGCTGGACGCCCCCACCGGCGCCGCCAAGGAGCGTGCCTTCGAGGTGCTGGACAAGCTGCGGCTGATCGACATCTCGAATAACCTCGGTGACGCCAAATCGCTTGTCACACACCCGGCGACGACGACTCACCGGGCGATGGGGCCGGAGGGCCGCGCCGCGATCGGGCTCGGTGACGGTGTGGTCCGTATTTCGGTTGGACTGGAAAACACCGACGATCTGCTCGCCGATATCGACCAGGCCCTGAGCTAGCCCGCTCTTTGCTCGGCGCTCTCGGCGGCCGCCAGCGCTTCCTGGTTTTGCGCTTCCATCCAGTTCTGTGTCACGACCCTGGCGTAGATCATCTGGGTGGTGATCGCCATCTGGCCCCTCCCGTCGCCCAAGAAGGTGATAAACCACGCGATCACTGTGGTGAACCGGTTCTTGAAGCCGACCAGGTAGAGCAGGTGCAGCCCCAGCCACGCCAGCCAGGCGATGAAGCCGCCGAACTCCAGTTTGCCGACCTGGGCGACGGCGCTGAATCGGGAGATCGTCGCCATGCTGCCCTTGTCGAAGTAGCCGAAGGGCTTGCGGTTTGGCGGGTCGTCGGTGCCCTTGACGATGTCTTTGATCCTTGCGGTGGCGTAGTGCGCGCCCTGAATCGCGCCCTGAGCCATCCCGGGCACGTTGGGCACGGACATCAGGTCACCGACGACGAAGACGTTGGGGTGGCCCTTGACCGTCAGGTCGGGCTCCACGACTACCCGTCCAGCGCGGTCGACCTCGGTGCCGTCGGACTGGTCGGCGATGATCTTGCCCAGTGAGCTGGCCTGGACGCCCGCCGCCCACACCTTGCACGCGCACTCGATGCGACGCTTCGTGCCATCCTTCTCCTTGATCGTGAGGCCCATGTAGTCCACGTCATCGACCATCGCGTTGAGTTGGACTTCGACGCCCATCTTTTCCAGCCGGTTCTGTGCCTTGAGGCCCAGCTTCTCGCCCATCGGCGGCAACACCGCGGGCGCGGCGTCGAGCAGGATCACCCGGCAATCGCGGGGCTCGATGGTCCGAAACGCGTCCTTCAAGGTGCGGTGGGCGAGTTCCTTGATCTGTCCTGCCACCTCGACGCCGGTGGGTCCGGCTCCCACCACGACGAACGTCAGGCGGCGCTCCCGCTCGGCGGGATCGTCGGTGACCTCGGCGGCCTCAAATGCGCCGAGGATTCGGCCGCGCAGCTCCAAGGCGTCGTCGATGGTCTTCATGCCTGGTGCATAGGTCGCGAACTGGTCGTTGCCGAAGTAGGACTGCCGGGCACCGGCGGCCACGATCAGGCTGTCGTAGGGCGTCACGGTCTGCATGCCCATCAGCTTCGACGTGACCGTATTGGCCGTCATGTCGATGTCGTAGACCTCGCCCAGCAGCACCTGCACGTTTTTCTGCCTCTGCAGAATCAGTCGGGTGGCCGGTGCGATCTCGCCCTCGGACAGGATGCCGGTGGCCACCTGATACAGCAGCGGCTGGAACAGGTGGGTGGTCGTCTTCGAGATGAGGATGACGTCGACGTCGGCGCGCTTGAGCGCCTTGGCCGCATTCAGCCCGCCGAACCCGCTTCCGATGATGACGACGCGATGGCGCGACATGATCCTCCTTCAGGTCCTCTGATCCTTCTGGCCTCTACAGTCTCCGCAGCGCAACTCCACCGTACGACTTCAGCGGCGTGAACGTTCACTGACCAGCTCGTCACTTCGCATCATCGCCGGCAATGAGAATCGGGAAATTATCCGAATTGTCGTCGTTTTCGTCGTCGTCGCGAGCGCTGGCCTTCGCGGCGCCCGCGCATGCGGATAAACGGAAAATTGGATCCGGAGACGTGTCTGGCGCTGAGTGGAGCCGAGATCAACCTCATCATGGCGTCGAGCCCTCGCCGTTCTGATTCGCGGTAGTGTCCCAACCAGCATGAAGCGATTCGTCGTCGCGGGATTAACCACCACGCTGATGGCCGGCGTGCTGACGGCTGGGCCGCTCGCCTCGGCGCCCCCGGCCAGTGCTGCCTGCCAATTCGGCGGAATCGCTATCAGCAAGTGCGATGAACCCATCCAGCCCGATGGCACGTGGCAACGTTGCGTGACGTTTCCCCCTACTGCCGGCCGTGATGGCTCCCCCGTTTACGTCACCAGTACGAACTGTCAGACGTTGGGCCCCAACCAGCATCCGTGGGGTGTCGCCTTCAATGACCCACCGACGCACATCGACGACTAGCCCACTCAGCTTCTAACCGGCGTCAAAGTCGGTTCCCATCCCGTTCCGAACTGCGGCCTCGACACTTTTTGGGATCGGTAGTAGCGCCGGCGGCATTCACTTGCCACCATGCGACAAAGGAGAAACATGAACCCCAACGTCAAGGCGCCGCGGATCGCGCGGTTGGCCATTACCGCTTTGGTGTCCAGTGGTCTGGCTCTGGGCGCTGTGGGATTGGCGCCCGTTACCGCCCATGCCGACCCCAACACCGATTGGGGACCGGCGAAACATTGGTGCCCCGGAGAGCCCTTACCGCCACCGGTAATCACGTCACCGACCCAATTCACGACTGGAACCCGACGGTATGCCACACCTACTACTACCTGTGGCCCGGAATGGGCAATGTCTCCCACATGATTTGGGACGGCGACAATCCACCCCCCAAGCCGCCGCCGCCGCCGGCCCTGATCAGCACTAGGGAGCAGTGCGAGGCGATTCTAGGAATTTTTTGTCCCAAGGCATGACTCACGGCCACACGGAAGCGGTGCCCTTATAGTTCCCGTTCAGCGCCGTGCAGAAGTCCGCGTTCGTGCCGGCGTACAACACGGTGTAGTCGCCGCCCTTGTTGTCGAATGTCTGCGGGGGATAGGCCCAGCCGCTGTTGCACATTGACGTTGGGCTGCCCATCGAGGGCCTGCGCCAATTGGACATCTCGCACGCTTTCATCGCCGCGACGTCCGGGTAGGCGCTCTTGGCGATGACCAGCATGGCGCCTCCCCACTTCCCGTCATTGCGGCGGTAACCGCGCGCCCCGAATCCGGCATTGTTCTTCTGGCATACCAACGCGCGCTGTAGCGCCATGAAGGGCAGGGCGAGGTCGCGATCACTGATACCGGCTGCCGCAGCGATGAACTGAGCCGCGTCCGGGCCGTCGACTTCCTGGACGTTCGGATCGTTGAGGCTCTTGAGTTGTTGTGACATCTGCGGTGCGGCGCCGCCGCCACCGATGATCGGCCCGCCGTTGGTGGGCGTCATCGGGGGCAGTGTGCCGGTGGGATCGGCGACGGCGGTGGGCACCGCCAAAGCGCCCAGGGCCAGCGTGCATGCAGCGAGAGTACGAATCCGCATACCTCGACTCCTTCCGTTATCTCCCCGGCGGCATGGGTGGGGCTGCGTCAGGAGCCACCACCGCACCGATCTTGCGGAACAGTATGTCGGCCTGGTTACTGTAGTTGCCCTGGTCGTCGAACGCCTCGGGGGCGTACGTCACCGCGACGGCGATCGCCACCTTCTGGGCCGGCAGGTATGCCTCCACGCCCGCGCACCCGGAGAACAACGGGTTCTGCATCAGCCAGTCGGCGGAGGCGATGATTCCCAGACCATAGGTGTAGCCCTCGTTTTGGTCGAAGCAAGTTGGGCAGCCCGGCTGGGCGTGCGTCTTGCCGCGCAGCGCGGTCGACACCATTTTCTTGTACGAGTCCGCCGAGAGTAGCTTGCCCGAACCGACGCCGACCGCGGTGGCCTCCATGTCGTAGATGTTGGTGGTCTGAATGGCACCATGGGTGATGGTCCAGGACGGGTTCCAGTACGTCGACTCTTCGTAGAACGGTGTCCCCGCCGGGATTTTGAGTGCCTTACGCCGCTCGGAGCTGAACGTGTGCAGGACGGGCCAGGGGATTTCGGGTGTATCAGAGTTCGTGGTGGATTTCAGGCCTAACGGGCCCAGCACCTCGTTGCGCAGCAGCGTCGGCATGTCTTGACCGGTAGCCTTCTCCAGCGCCAGTCCCAGCAGGACGTAGTCGGTGTGCGCGTAGTTCCAGTTTGTTCCCGGATCGTAGAGCAGTGGCCGTCCAGAGATCTGGGCGAGGATGTCTTGAGTCGTCAACTGCTGGAACGGATTTGCGTACAACTCGGTTTCGAGCTGATCGTTGCCGATGACGTAATCGGGGTAACCGGCCGTCATCTGCGCCAATTGCCCCAACGTGACGCGTTGCGCGTTGGGAAAGTCGGGCAGCCATTTCGACAACCGGTCGTCAAGGGTCAGCTTCTTTTCGTCGACCAGCTTCAGCAACAACGTCGACACGTAGGAGATCGCGACCGCGCCGTTGCGGAAGTGCATGTCGGTGGTGGCCGGCACCCCGGTCATCGAGTCGCCGACGGCCTGGGTGACCACCTCCTTGCCATCCACGGTGACGCGAACGATTGCGGCCTTCAGGTGGGCCTGCGTCATGAAGTTGTGGACCACCCGCATCACGGCGTCGGCCTTGGCCTTGTCGGCGGGGTCCGCCTGCGACGCCGGCGGGGCCGACTTGTGCCCGCAGCCGAGTATCAACGAAGCGATGACCAGACACGCGACCCAGCGCAAGAACGGCATATCTGAGTCTTACAGCCGGGCGCGCTACCCGTCGACGGTTTCCAGCAGCCGCGCATAGTCTGCACGGCGCCCGTCGGAAACCAACGAGTTGAGCACGTGGCGGGTCTGCAGCCGGATGTATTCCTCGACGGTGTAGATCGGGCCGAAGTGCCAGTGCTTGAGCGCCCAGCCGTGCGCTATCAGCATGATGTCGAAAACGGTCAGGTCGACATCGACGTCGCGG
>JAVROG010000285.1:0-6427 GCA_032162865.1 Mycobacterium sp.
GGTCTCGACGCACGCGGATATCGGCTGCCGTGGGCAGCGGGAACCACCGTTTTCGAAATCGACGTCCCGCAGGTCATCGATTTCAAGACGGCCACGCTGGCAAAGCTAGGCGCCGCACCGAGCGCCGAGGTGCGGGCCGTCCCGATCGACCTGCGCCACGACTGGCCCTCGGCCCTGCGCCAGGCCGGGTTCGACGCGCAGCGGCCCACCGCATGGGCCGCCGAGGGAGTCTTCGGATATCTCCCGCCCGCCGGCCAGGACCAGCTGCTGGACAACATCACCGCGCTCAGCGCCGACGGCAGTCAACTGGTGGCCGAAGTGTTCTTCAGCGCCCCCGCCAGCCGCGAGTTGTACGACGCCATCTTCGCCAGATGGTACGAGCACGGCCTCGACGTGGAGATGGACAGACTGGGCTACCCCGGCGGCCGCAACGACGTCGCGACCTATCTCGAACAACGCAATTGGCTCGTGGCGCGCACACCGCTCAATGAGTTGCTGGTCGCCAACGGATTTCGGCCGCACTCGGCGCACAACTCCACCGATGAGGCCCTGTTCACCGAGAACTACTACTGCACTGCGGTGTTGCACCGGGACACCCCCGGGCCCTAGCGACAGAAACCAGGAAGGCTCAACCGATGCCGAACAACTCCCCCGCCAAACCGCTGGACGGGTTCCGGGTACTCGATTTCACCCAGAATGTCGCCGGACCGCTGGCCGGCCAGGTGTTGGCCGACCTGGGCGCCGAAGTGATCAAGATCGAAGCGCCCGGCGGTGAGCAGTCCCGGCGACTCACCTCGGTGCTGCCCGGACGCCCGCCGCTGGCGACGTATTTTCTGCCCAACAACCGGGGCAAAAAATCGGTGACCGTGGACCTGACCACAGATGCGGCGACCCAGCAGATTCTGCGGCTGGCGGACTCCGCCGATGTCGTCCTGGAAGGGTTTCGACCGGGCGTCATGGAAAGACTGGGCCTGGGCCCCGAGGAATTGCGGGCGCGTAACCCCAAACTCATCTATGCGCGGCTGAGCGCATTCGGCGGCAACGGCCCGCACGGCACCCGACCCGGCGTCGACCTGATGGTCGCCGCCGAGGCCGGTATGAGCACCGGCATGCCCACCCCGACCGGGAAGCCGCAGATCATCCCGTTCCAGCTGGTCGACAACGCCAGCGGCCACGTGCTGGCACAGGCGGTGCTGGCCGCGCTGCTCAATCGGGAACGGCACGGGGGTGGCGACCTGGTCCAGGTCGCGATGTACGACGTCGCGGTCGGGCTGCAGGCCAACCAGCTGACCATCCACGTGAACAAGCCGAGCGCCGCCCCCAGCGCCCCCAACGCCCAGGCGGCACCGCCGGCCAAGAAACGCCGCGGTGTCGGCTTCGCCACGCAGCCGTCGGACGCCTTCAAGGCGGCCGACGGGTATCTGGTGATCAGTGCCTACGTGCCCAAGCACTGGACGAAACTGTGTCAGATCCTCGGCCGTCCCGAGCTCATCGACGACGAGCGGTTCGTCGACCAGCGCTCACGGGCGATCAACTACCCCGAGTTGACCGACGAACTGGAATCGGCGCTGGCGGCCAAGACCGCGGCCGAATGGGTTGACCTGCTGCAGGAAGGGGGCCTGATGGCCTGCCTCGCCTACACCTGGAAACAAGTGGTCGACACCCCGTTGTTCGCGGAGAACGACCTTGCGCTGCCGGTAGAAAGCGGCGACCCGGAGATTGGGGCCATCACGGTGATCCGAACGCCCGCGCGTTACGCAAGGTTCGAGGCCAGCGTCACCGATCCGCCGCCGGCCGCCGGCCAGCACAATGACCAGTTTCTGAAGACCTGTTTCTGACCGAAGACCTGTCTGTGACCGAACACCAAACTTCTTAGCCGCCACCCGCGCAATACGTGGCTTTTCTTTGAATTGCCAATGAATGGGCGTGGAGTTTGCCGGCTCGCCCACGCGCGCATGGAGTATTTGCTCATAGCCCGCGACGAGATTCATATATTTGCTGGCGCGAATATGCGTATCCGCTTCACGCTCGGTGGACACTCAGGTGACACGACACGTTCACGCCGGTCCTGAAGGCTCGTCAGCATGCGGTCGTCGACCGCAGCTGAGGACTTATTTAGCGGGCTTGGAAGACCGGTCTCGAGGAGTTACATGAGCAGTGCTGTCAACGGTTCCGCGCAGACTTCCGAGGCACGGAAGCTGCTGCATAATCTGCGCTACGACGGTCCCGCGTCGCTGGTCGTCTTTCTGGTCGCGCTGCCGCTCTCGCTGGGAATTGCGATCGCCTCCGGCGCTCCGCTGGTCGCCGGTTTGATCGCCGCGGTGATCGGCGGCATTGTCGCCGGGACGTTCGGCGGTTCGGCGGTTCAGGTCAGCGGCCCGGCCGCGGGCCTGACCGTGGTGGTCGCCGAGCTGATCGACGAGCTCGGCTGGGAGATGCTGTGCGTGATGACCATTGCGGCCGGTGCGCTGCAGATTTTGTTCGGCGTGAGCCGGATGGCTCGCTCCGCCCTGGCGATCGCTCCGGTGGTGGTGCACGCCATGCTCGCCGGCATCGGTATCACCATCGTGCTGCAGCAGTTCCACGTGCTGATCGGCGGTAAGTCCTACAGCTCGGCATGGCAGAACTTGGTGGCAATCCCCAACGGCATCCTTCATCACGAACTGCACGAGGTGATCGTCGGCGGCACGGTGATCGGCATTCTGTTGCTGTGGGGGAAGCTGCCGCCCAAACTGCGCATGATCCCCGGCGCCCTGGTGGCCATCGTGGCCGCGACGGTGCTGGCCAAGGTCCTCGGATTGGATGTCGAGCGCATTCAATTGTCGGGGAGCTTCTTCGATGCCATCGGCTTGCCCCAGCTCTCCAGTAAGACCCCTGACGGTCAGCCCTGGACACACCAGATCAGCGCCGTCGCCTTTGGCGTGCTGACGATCGCGCTGATCGCCAGCGTCGAATCGCTGCTGTGCGCGGTCGGCGTCGACAAGCTGCACAGCGGCCCCCGCACCAACTTCAACCGGGAGATGATCGGGCAGGGCAGCGCGAACATGTTGTCCGGTTTGCTCGGCGGACTGCCCATCACCGGCGTCATCGTCCGCAGCTCGGCCAATGTGGCCGCCGGCGCACGGACCCGCATGTCGGCGATATTGCACGGCGTCTGGGTCCTGCTGTTCGCGTCGCTGTTCACCAACCTGGTGGAACTCATTCCGAAGGCGGCGCTGGCCGGCCTGCTGATTGTGATCGGTGCCCAGCTCGTCAAGCTGGCGCACATCCAATTGGCTTGGCAAACCGGCAATTCAGTGATCTACATCATCACCATCGTGTGCGTCGTGTTCCTCAACCTGCTCGAGGGCGTGGTAATCGGGCTCGCCGTCGCGATCTTTTTCCTGTTGATCCGCGTCGTGCGGGCACCCATCGAAGCCAGACCGGTCGGCGACACGACCAAGCAGTGGCAGGTCGACATCGACGGCACGCTGAGTTTCCTGCTGTTGCCTCGCCTCACCGGAGTGCTCGGGAAGTTGCCGAAGGGCTCGGATGTGACGCTGACCCTGAACGCGGACTACATCGATCACTCCATCTCGGAGGCAATCTCGGACTGGAAAGGGAGCCACGAGGCCAGTGGCGGGTCGGTGATCATCAACGAGACGTCGACCGCCAACATGTCCAACGCGCACAGCAGTAAGCCCAAACGTCACTTCACGCCCAAGTCGCTGGCCGAGGTTCCCTGGACTTCGCGGCGTGACGGCGAGCAAGACGACACCGAGTCCTCGATTCGCCGCGGCGTCAAGGAATACCACCGCAACGGTGTCGAGGCGCTGCACCACCACGTTCCCGAGTTGGTCGATTCGGCCAACCCCGACACGGTGTTCCTCACCTGTGCCGACTCCCGGATACTGCCGGACGTCATCACTGCCAGTCGGCCGGGCGACCTGTACATCGTCCGCAACGTCGGGAATCTGGTCCCGACGGATCCGGCCGAGCGCTCGGTGGATGCCGCGCTCGACTTCGCGGTCAACCAGCTCGGCGTGAGTTCGGTTGTCGTCTGCGGACATTCGTCGTGCCGCGCAATGAAAGCGTTGCTGGACGACCCCAGCGGCACACCGGGCGCCATCGAGCAATGGCTCGAACATGCCAGCGAGAGCCTGGCCGGATACCGAGATGGCCATCCGGCGCGGATCAGCGCCACCTCCAACGGCTACGGCTTCAGTGCAGTCGACCAGTTGGCCATCGTGAATGTGGCCGTACAGGTGGAAAGGCTTGCCCGCCACCCGATCCTGGCCCCTGCGGTGGCTTCCGGTTCGCTACACGTCGTCGGGATGTTCTTCGATTTCGCGACGGTCCACGTGCACGAGGTGAATCAGGACGGGCTGGTGCCCCACACCGAGTCAGCCGACGCGCGCTAGTCCAGTGGGTGGCGACCCGCTGCACCTCTCAAGCGTTCGGCAGACGCACGACCTGAAGGAAGAACTCGTCGATGTGCCGGACTGCGGTCATGAACTGGTCCAAATCCACCGGCTTGGTGACATAGGCATTGGCGTGCAACTTGTAGCTGCGCAAAACGTCCTCCTCGGCCGAGGAGGTGGTCAGCACAACCACTGGAATGCGGCACAGATCGGGGTCGGACTTGATCTTCTCGAGTAGCTGCCGCCCGTCGTATTTCGGCAGGTTCAAGTCGAGCAGGATGAGATCGGGCCGCGGCGCGTGCTGGTACGAACCGCGCCGATACAGATAGTTCAATCCCTCCTCGCCGTCGTGTGCGACATGCAACCTGTTGTTGAGCTTGTTGTGCTCAAAGGCTTCCCGGGTGATCAGCTCGTCCCCCGGGTCGTCCTCGATGAGCAGGACGTCGATCGCTTTACCGGCCGGTACCATTGCTAGCTCCCTCCAAAGTGGCCAAGTATTTTCCCGCCGCTTCCCGGGACGCGGCCACAGGCAACGTGAACTCGAACCGGGTTCCCCCGGTGTAGGACGTATCGATCCAGATGGTGCCGCCGTGATGCTCGACGATCTTCTTGCACAACGCAAGACCCAGTCCCGTTCCGGTATACACGTCGCGCCCGTGTAGCCGTTGGAATATCACAAACACCTTGTCGGTGAATTCGTCCGGGATGCCGATGCCGTTGTCGCTCACGCTGATCAACCAGTAGCCGTCCTGGTCGCCGCTCCCCCGTTGGCAGTCGATGACGATGCGCGGCAGCTGATCAACATGCCGGAACTTCATGGCGTTGCCAATCAGGTTCTGCCACAACTGAGTCAGCAGCGTGGAGTCGCCGAGGACCTGCGGCAACTGCTTGGGGCGCACGATCTTGGCGGACGATTCCTCGGTCGCGGTGTCCAGATTGCCCAACGCCATGTCCAGTGTGGTGTCGAGGGAGACGTCGACGTGTTTGGTGTTCAGCCGGCCCACCCGGGAGAAGCTGAGCAGATCGTTGATCAGCACCTGCATGCGTTTGGCGCCATCGACGGCGAAGCCGATGTATTGGGCACCGCGCTCGTCGAGCTGGTCGCCGTACCGCTTCTCGAGCAACTGGCAGAACGAGGCGACTTTTCGCAGCGGCTCCTGCAGGTCGTGGGAGGCGACATAGGCGAACTGCTCGAGTTCGGTGTTGGAACGCCACAAGTCGGCCGCCTGCTCGTCCAGTAGCTGCCGGGCCGCCCTGGATACCTCGAGCTCAGCCACGATCTGCTGGCGCATGTTCTCCACGTCGACGGCCATACCCCGGATGTCCGCGGGCCGGCCCGGTGGCGTGATGGTTTCGGTGAAGTGGCCGTTGGTGATCCGTCGACACGCCGCGGCCAGCACGGCCAGCGGACGGGTCACCGCACGCTGCACCAGGAGCCCCAGCAATGCCGCCGTCACAATGAACACCACCACCATGGCGCCCAGCACCCGGTCACGCCAGTCATTCATGCGCACGAGTTCAGCAGCACCACGATCACGGGCCGCGGTCAGGTGCGAGTTCTGTGTGTCGAAAAGCGAACGCATATGGTCGAATTCGGACTTGCCAAGGGCGGCCGTGGCACCGGGCACCACCGTGGGAGCGTTGGGGGTCACCCTCGCGATGAGTGGCTCGGCATAGTCTCGGCGCCAGTTGGCGGCGGTCGTCTCGATGGCGTCCAGGTCGGCGATCAAATCGGTGCGCCCACCCAGCCGCCGCCGAATATCTTGGGACGCAACCTGTTCAGCGCGTATCCCCTCGTAATACGGACTGAGGAACTGCCGGTCGGCGGAGATCAGATAACCCCGCAGGCCCGTTTCCTGATCGCGCAACGCGGACTGCAACTGCGACGCCGATACCCGCGACGGTTGAAGGTCATCTCGAAGCGACCGCGACACCTCGTCGGTACGATCCAGCAGCACCCCGCCGAGCACGGCGCCCAGCAGGACCAGCAGCCCCATCGTGGTCAGCACGCAGGCCAGCCAGCCCCG
>JAVROG010000286.1:0-9420 GCA_032162865.1 Mycobacterium sp.
GCGGCCGCCGGAAACAGTTGCACGAGGTCGACCGCGCGGCCGACGAGCTGGCCGTGGTAGTTGGCGTTGACTTCGGCGGACCAATCCGCGTAGGCGCGGGTGAGAACCAGCGTGCCGAACGAGGACGCAAAGTCCATGATGGCGCCCAAATCGACGGTCGCTGCCCGCAGCCGCTCCTTGTCGAGGCCCTTGGCCTTGTCCCGCTGGAAGGTGTTGCGGCCATGGACTTGGTCGTAGCGCGAGATGACGATGTTGTCGAAGTCGAAGTAGACGGCCACCCGGGTCGCGCTGGAGTCGGTCATCCGGCCATCGTCCGGCATTGAGCCTTCAACGGCCAGAGCCCGAGTCGGAGTGGTAGGCGGTACCACGCTCTTCCCGCACCCACAAAGTTTCGCCTTCGCCGACCGAGGTTCCCTCGGCGATCAACTGACGTTTGAGCACCTTGTGGGTGGCGGTGCTGGCCAAGTCCGCGGCTATCCGGACGTATCGCGGCCGGCCTTTGGCGGACAGGTCGGGCTGCGCATCGAGAAACGCTTCGAACGATTCGGGGTCGAACGCGCGCCCGTCGTGCAGCACGACTGCCGCCATCACCTGGTCGCCCACCCGCTCGTCTGGAACCGCGTACACGGCAACGCGATTTACCGCCTTGTGCCGCAGCAGAATTCGTTCAATCGGGGCGGCGGCAAGGTTCTCGCCGTCCACCCGCATCCAATCCGCGGTGCGCCCCGCCAGGTAGATCCAGCCGTCGGCGTCCTTATAAGCCAGGTCGCCCGACCAGTACATGCCGTCGCGCATGCGTTCGGCGTTGGCTTGCGGGTCGTTGTAGTAACCCGTGAAGAAACCGGATCCATTCGTGTTGACCAGTTCACCGATGGCTTCCTCGGCGTTGGTCAGGGCACCGTGTTCATCGAGTCGGGCGACGGCGCATTCGGTGATCGTGTCGCTGTTGTACACCGCCACCCCGCTCATTCCCTTGCCGATCGACCCCCGCGGTGTACCCGGTTCGCGTACCACGATGACCGCGTTCTCAGTCGAGCCGAAGCCATCCTCGACCTGCACATCGAAGCGGCGCGCGAACTCGTCGATGTCCTTATCGTTGGCCTCGTTGCCGAAGGCCACCCGCAGCGAATTGTCGGCATCGTCGTCGCGTTCGGGCGTCGCGAGGATGTAGGCGAGCGGCTTGCCGACATAGTTCATATAAGTCACCTGGTAGCGCCGCACGTCGCCGAGAAAGCTGCTCGCCGAGAACTTCGTCGGGACCATCGCGGCACCGGAGACCACCGCGGGGGCCCACCCCGCAACCACTGCGTTGGAGTGGAACAGCGGCATGGACAAATAGCAGGTGTCCTGTTCGGTCAAGGCGAAGCGCTCGGTCAGGCTGCGCCCGGCGAAGGTCGGCATCAGGTGCGAGACCTGCACGGCCTTGGGATTTCCGCTGGTCCCGGACGTGAAAATCATCATGAATGCGTCCATCATCTCGACCTGCCGATAGGGGACGAGGGGCCCGGCGTCGGCGACCAACTCTCTCCACTGCGGGGTCGAGGTATCGAGGAGCTGCGTACCCGGCAAATCCAAGCCCTCCAGCAGCGCCCGATGCTCGGCATCGGTCACAACGATCTGACAGTCCGCGCGCCGGATGTCGGCGGCCAGCGCATCGCCGCGCCGGGTGGTGTTCAATCCGCACAAGACGTAGCCGCCGAGGCCGGCCGCCGCCATCTGGGTGAGCATGTCGGGGGTGTTCCCCAGCAGACAACCGATGTGCATCGGCCGATCCCGGTCCGCTGCGGCCAGCAGGGCTGCGGCCTGTGCCGCCGACTCCGTCAGGTAGTGACTCCAAGTCCATTGCAGGTCATCGTATTTCACAGCGATCGTCGAATCCGAGACCCGCTCCTGAAGCAGCGCCTGAATCGTATCTGTCATGAATTCGATTCCATCCGTGGTTGTTTCGCCTCATGGTGCTGATCGATGTAGCTGCTCACGATCTCAACAAGTAGGCGGCGGTCGACGGTCGTGTCAACCGAGCGGTGCATGACCAACTGGTTGGCGATCATGCCGCGCAATGTGGTCAGTAGATGCTCACCGATGGCCGCACTGTGTGTGGGACCAAGATCCCGGTCGATCGCGGCGCCCAGCGTGTTGAAGGTCTTGGCCAGCCTTTTGATGTGTCCGGTCGCTGCTGCTCCACGGGTGGCGCGGGTGCCTATCAGGATCTCGGTTGCCGCTCGGGCGGTGGAGCTTGACATCGCCTGCCAGGCCGCGTTGACCACGTCGTTCACCCGGTCGCGGGTGAGGGTGTCCGCTGTCGCCGGCGGCAGGGACTTCAGGGCGTCCAGCAGTTCACCGAAGCCTTGGTCGACCACCGCCATGAGCAGGCCGTCGCGGTCCCCGAAGTGATACTGGATCACCCCCCAGGTGACACCCGCAGTATCGGCGATATGCCGGCCGCTAGCCGCCGCGATGCCCTCGCTGATGACTATCTGGACCGTCACGTCGATCACCATGGCGCGGGTGCGTTCGGCGCGGGCCTGGTTGCCGTGGGGCGGCCGGGTCGGAGCAGTTCGTCGCGCCATTACCACAAGATCACCACACCCGATGCTCCTTCATGCCCGCCAGGGTTTGTCCTTCGTCGGAAAAATTGCACCTGTAAGGTTATGGCATCGTGCGCCTACTCGGGTGCCGAGGTTGCGTCCTATGCTTGAGCGCAAATGGCCGAGAAGACAACGTGCGCGATCATCGGAGGCGGTCCTGCCGGTATGGTCCTCGGGCTGTTATTGGCCCGCGCGGGTGTGGACGTCACGCTGCTGGAGAAGCATGGCGACTTCCTCCGCGATTTCCGTGGTGACACGGTGCATTGCAGCACCATGCGACTTCTCGACGAGTTGGGGTTGTGGGACCGTTTTTCCAAGTTGCCGTATAGCGAGGTCCGCAAAGCGGCATTCGAATCCAACGGGCGCTCGGTAACTTACGTCGACTTCGAGCGGCTACGTCAACCCCATCCGTTCATCGCCATGGTGCCGCAGTGGGACCTGCTGAACCTGCTCGCAGAAGCCGCCGTCACCGAGCCGACATTCAAGTTGCGGATGAACGCCGAGGTGACCGGCTTGCTGCGGGACGGCGACAGGGTCACCGGGGTGCGCTACCAGGGATCCGACGGCCCCGCGAACTGCGGGCCGAGCTCACCGTGGCCTGCGACGGCCGGTGGTCGATCGCACGGCACGAGGCCGGCCTGCAGACGCGCGACTACCCGGTCAAGTTTGACGTCTGGTGGTTTCAGCTGCCGCGCGACGACGATACGGAATTCTCCTTCCTGCCCCGTACCGCTCCGGGCAAGGCTCTGGGTGTGATCCCACGCCAAGGCTATTTCCAAATCGCCTACCTCGGCCTCAAGGGCACCGACGCGACGTTGCGCAGGCAGGGCATCGAAACATTCCGTCAAGAAGTCGCCGCTTTGGTGCTGGAGGCCGCGCATTCGGTGGACGCGCTGGCATCCATGGACGATGTCAAGCACCTGGACGTCAAGTTGAATCGGTTGCGACGCTGGCACTCCGATGGGTTGCTGTGCATTGGCGACGCGGCACACGCCATGTCTCCAATGGGCGGTGTCGGCATCAATCTGGCGGTTCAGGATGCGGTCGCAGCCGCGACCATACTGGCCGAACCGCTACTGCGGCAACGGGTCACCGACCGTGACCTGTCGGCGGTCCGTCGCCGCCGCGTATTTCCCACCGCGGTAACGCAATTCGTGCAGAGAATGTTACACAGGGGCCTGCTCGGTCCGTTGCTGCGTGGCGCGGACCCCGCCCCGCCGGCAGCGCTGCTTCGGCTGATCGAACGATTGCCGTGGCTCTCGATTGTGCCCGCCTATTTCATCGGGGTCGGAGTGCTGCCCGAGCACGCCCCCGCATTCGCCCGGCGCGACTCCGGTAGCCGCCATGACTGAGCCTGAGCAAGCGGCCACGCTGCGGATCGGCATTCTGGGGGCGGCCCGCATCGCACCCGTCGCACTCATCAATCCGGCCAAGGAGAACGGCGACGTAGTGGTTGCGGCCGTGGCGGCGCGCGATGTGTCGCGAGCTCAGTCCTTCGCCACCAAACATGGCATCGCGCGCGTTCATGACGGCTACGAGGCGCTGATTGCCGATCCTGAGCTCGACGCAATCTACAACCCGCTGCCCAACGGCTTGCACGGTCGGTGGACCCGGGCCGCACTGGCCGCTGGAAAACATGTGTTGTGCGAGAAGCCATTTACCGCCAATGCGGCCGAAGCTCGTGAAATTGCGGATCTGGCCGCGCAATCGGATCGGGTGGTGATGGAGGCATTCCACTACCGCTACCATCCGCTGGCCTTGCGAATCGAGGAGATCATCGCCTCGGGCGAACTGGGCAGGTTGCAACGGGTCGAGGCAGCCATGTGTTTCCCGTTGCCCAAGTTCTCGGACATCCGTTACAACTTCGCGCTGGCCGGCGGGGCAACCATGGACGCCGGTTGCTATGCAGTTCATATGGTCCGTACGTTCGGCGGCTCCACTCCACAAGTCGTTACGGCACAAGCGAAGCTGCGCGATCACCAGGTCGATCGGGCCATGACGGCCGAACTCCAATTCGCCGAGGGGCATACGGGGCGGATCCGGGCCTCGATGTGGTCATCGGCTCTGCTGAATATGAGCGCCACAGTGATCGGCGATGACGGTGAACTCACGGTACTGAATCCCGTTGTGCCGCAATTATTCCACCGGCTCAGTGTCAGATCGGCGGACGGCAGGCGAGTGGAGCGCTTCGGCCGTCGCGCCTCTTACGCCTACCAGCTTGACGCCTTCGCCGCCGCGGTGCTGCGGGGTGAAGCGGTCAAGACCACACCGGAAGGTGCGGTCGAGAACATGACCGTGATCGACGGGATCTACCGTGCCGCCGGGCTTCCGCTGCGCGAGCCGAGCTAGGCATCAGCCAGTAGACGCTACGACAACAAACGCCGCGCCGCTTCGACACAGGGCCGCAGTCGATCGATCGGGCTGATGCCGGCCAGCGCCAACTCTCGTTGCGGTACTTCGAGTTCGACTACCACATCGCGCGGCAGCGCAGCGATTAGGTCGCGCAAGGGTAATTCACCTTCGCCCGGCACCATGCGCTCAAACATGGCTTCCTCCATGTAGTTCTCGATACGGGGCGCCAGCGTGGTGTCGTTCAGTTGGATGTAGCCGATTTGTTCGGGATCCATACCGGCAATGTCGGCGGCGCTGGACCCGGAACGCACCAGATGCATGGTGTCGATCAGTAATTGGAAGTCGGGTCGTCCGACGTGTTGCAAAGCGGCCACCGCAGTGGGGAGGTCGCCGACGGCCAAGCCGGGTGCCGGCTCGACGACCGTTCGGATATTCCGTTGGGCCGCGAGTTCTGCCAGCGCCGCGAACTGGTCGAAGGTGCGGCGGCGGTCGGGGTCGAGGCTGACGGTGTTGATTCGGGGTACACCCAACTCGGCCATGGCGTCCAGATCTGCTGAGAATGCGTGCACGTCGGCATTGGGGAGCACCAGAAAGCCGTCTCCGAGCGAGATTGCCACGCCACGATCGCTCAAGGCCGCGATCATGTCCTTTCTCAGTGCGGCGTCGTCTTTGAATGAGAACGGCGGATAACCCAGCGGTACCAGGGCCATTCCACGCAGAAAAATCGAGATGTAGCTGCAGCCAAGGTCCGCTGCGAGATCGACGAACTCCACCGGCGGAAGTCCGAATACGCTGAGGAAGCCGATACCGAGGCGATCCATATCCTGTGCAGGCTACAGCGGTGCGCCCAGAGCGATGATTAGAGTTCGCCGAGGGCGGGTAGCCAATTAAGACCGAATGCAGTCGGTCCGTCGTATTCGCAGGTCAGCTTGACGCCGCCAACTTGGCGGGTCAAGAGACGGGCCGCAGGAGGTTTGTCATGAACATCAAGAAATGTGCATCCACTGCCATGATTTTGGGCTCGATGAGTGCTGCCGCGCTCGGCCTTGGCGCTGGGATAGCGCAGGCGAAGCCCGGACCGCACATTCCAGGCCCTCCGGGTCCTCCGGTGCCCGGGATTGACAATCCAACCGACTGGCGCCCGCTACCCCCCGGACAGATCAAGCAGTACTGTCCTTGGCAGTCGCCGCCGGGCCATTGGATCGGCGGTCCACACGGGATACCGTGCAGCTGATCGGCTGTACGGGCTAGGCACGCAATAACCGCGGCGCGCCGGAATGTTTCAATTTCCGGCGCGCCCCGGCATGTTCTCTGACGCGCAGCGAATGCACTGGTTGGCGACACTACAAAAGTAGAGTACGCTCGGCGACCACAGCCGACGGAGCATTGATGGATAAACGACGCAAGCCAAACCCTGCCGAACGTCGCCGCGACCTTTGTGATACCGCGATCAGACTGTTGGCCGACGACGGGGCCAAGGGGTTGAGCCACCTGAAAGTGGACCGCAAGGCTGGTGTGCCCGACGGCACCACGTCGTTCTATTTCCGCACCCGCTCGGCGTTGTTGTTGGCCGTGGCTGAGCGCTTGGCCGAGCTCGATCTGGCGAATCTGCAGGCCGTTGCCGACAATTCGGGTAAGCGCCAAGCGGCCGCATCGCCGTCGCTGTTGTCTCAAGTGGTGATCCAATCCGGCCGCGAGCCAGAGCTGTCGCGGACCAGAGCCAGGTACGAGTTGACGATGCAGGCGGCGCGCGACCCGGTGCTGGCGGCGACCCTGCAACAGAGCACCGACGCTTTCACCAAGCTGCACCGCGAAATCCTGATTCAACTCATGCCGCACGGTCCCGAGCTGGAATCGGCCGTGGTCGAAGATCTGAGTAACATCACGCTGACGTTCATCAACGGTCTGCTGTTGCGGTTCGCCCACGGTGACCGAATCCTGGACAGCGCAGCACAACTCGACGACATCTTGGCTGCTATTGCCACCGGCATCCTGAAAAGCCCGGATAAGGGGCGCCTGACGCGCACCGGCGGTGGACGCCCGACGCGGCGGCGCAAAGCAGAGGCGCGGTCCTGACCAGCCGGCCCCGCACGATTCGGGCAGGGCATTTCGGCTGTCAGAGGCTTGTCACAGCCCCCGCTGTATGGTTCTCTACGAGAATAGAGAGAATCGCGTTCGACAAAACGGCGAATTTTAAGCGAAGTGTATAAATTGCCCAGTCCTTTTGAAGCCCCCGACGCCGGTGTGGCCTACCGGGTGGTGTGGCTGCCTCAATCTGTGGCGTACGTGGAAACGCCAGCGGTAGGAGAGATTTCGTGACGACGAGCACCGACAGCCAGGTACGTTTCGATCCCTACGATGCGGGACTGATCGTCGATCCCTATCCGATGTTTTCGCGCCTCCGTGAAGAGGCGCCGCTTTATTACAACGCACAATACGACTTCTACGCGCTGAGCCGCTTCGCCGATGTGAATAAGGCGCTCGTTGACCACGACACCTTCAGTTCCGCCCGTGGCGCGATCCTGGAGTTGATCAAAGCCAACCTCGACATCCCATCGGGGATGCTGATTTTCGAGGACCCGCCGATCCACGATGTGCACCGCAAGCTGCTGTCGCGCATGTTCACCCCGCGCAAGATCGGTGCGCTGGAACCGATGACCCGTGAGTTCTGCGCGCAACTGCTGGATCCCCTGGTGGGGCCGGGCCGGTTCGACTTCGTCACCGATCTGGGCGCGATGATGCCGATGAAAGTCATCAGCGCATTGCTCGGCATTCCCGAAGACGATCAGGTCTACATCCGCGACCGGGGCAACGCCCAACTGCGGACCGAGGCCGGCAAACCAATGCGCGCCGCCGAACACGGCTTGTCCGTCGGCGAGCAGTTCGCCGCATACATTGACTGGCGGGCCGACAATCCGTCCGACGACATCATGACCGAGTTGCTCAATGTTGAGTTCGTCGACGAAGCGGGCACCACGAGGCGTCTGACGCGCGACGAGATACTCGTGTATCTCAACGTCGTCGCCGGAGCCGGCAACGAGACAACGACACGACTGATCGGTTGGGCGGGCAAGGTTCTGGCCGAGCACCCCGACCAGCGGCGTGAGCTGGTCGACAACCCAAGGCTCATCCCGCAGGCCATCGAGGAGTTGCTGCGCTACGAACCGCCGGCACCGCACGTCTCCCGGTATGTGACCCGTGACGTGACCCTGTACGGGCAGACGGTGCCCGAAGGCAGCGTGATGATGATGCTCCTTGGCGCGGCGTGCCGCGATACCCGACAATTCGGCCCTGACGCTGACGAGTTCAACATCCATCGCTCCACCAGGCCGCACCTGACTTTCAGTGTCGGTACGCATTTCTGCCTGGGCTCGGCGCTGGCACGTCTGGAAGGACGCGTCGCTTTGGAGGAAATTCTCCAGCGATTCCCCGAGTGGGAGGTTGATATGACCAAGGCCAAACTCAGCCCGACATCCACGGTGCGCGGCTGGGAATCGATGCCGGCGATGGTGAGCCGATGACCGGGCGGGTGGCGGGCAAGGTCGCGTTCATCAGTGGCGCCGCGCGGGGTCAGGGACGCAGCCATGCGGTGCGTCTGGCACAGGAAGGCGCCGACATCATCGCGGTCGACATTTGCGGGCCCATCGACAACCTGGCCTACGAGTCGTCAACCCCGGCCGACCTTGCCGAGACCGCCGACCTGGTCAAAGCGCTCGACCGCCGCATCGTGACGGCAGAGGTCGATGTGCGGGATTTCGACGCGTTGAAGGCCGCGGTGGATAACGGCGTGGAACAACTCGGCCGGCTTGACATCATTGTGGCCAACGCCGGCATCGGCACCTTCGGCAACAAGCTGCACAAGATCCCAGAGAAGATCTGGCAGGACATGATCGATGTCAACCTCTCGGGCGTCTGGAAGACCGTGAAAGCTGGTGTCCCACATATCCTCGCCGACGAACGCGGTGGCTCCATCGTGCTGACCGGTTCGGTCGGATCGCATAAGGCCCTTGCCTACACCGGCCATTACATCGCCGCCAAACACGGCGTCATTGGGCTGATGCGCAGCTTCGCCGTCGAGCTGGGCCAGCACAGCATTCGGGTGAATTCGGTGCATCCCAGCCAGGTCAACACACCGATGACCATGAATGACGTGACGTTCCGCTTGTTCCGGCCGGATCTGGAGAATCCCGGACCGGAGGACTTCGCTCCGTTCTCACAAATGACGCACACGATGCCGGTGCCTTGGGTCGAGGCCGTCGACATCAGCAACGCCGTCTTATTTCTCGCTTCTGACGAATCCCGTTATGTTACTGGCGTTTCACTACCCGTCGATGCGGGCGCCTTGCTCAAATAATCTTTCGCTCAACTAGGTAAAAGAACTGGAGAACTCATGCCCGAGTACGACTACGAAGAGATGAAAAAGGAAGCTGCGCAATACATCAAGTTCGAGAAAGACGTCAAGAACAGGATCGCGTACATC
>JAVROG010000287.1:0-2941 GCA_032162865.1 Mycobacterium sp.
CGCCGGCAAGTCGACCGCCCTGCACGTGATCGCCGGACTGGTCCGGCCCGATGTGGGCGAAGTGCGGTTGGGGGAGCGGGTTTTGACCGACACCGGGGCCGGGGTGCAAGTGGCGACGCACGACCGCCGGGTCGGGCTGCTTCTGCAGGATCCGCTGCTGTTTCCGCATCTGAGCGTGGCCGCGAACGTGGCCTTCGGGTTGAACAGTCGTCGCAGCCTGTTCCGGACGGGCAGGGGCCGGGACCGGGAGACTGCGTTGCGCTGGCTGCGCGAAGTCGATGCCGAGCAGTTGGCCGATCGGAAGCCGCGGCAGCTGTCCGGTGGCCAGGCGCAGCGCGTCGCAATCGCGCGAGCGTTGGCGGCCGACCCGGAGATGTTGTTGCTCGATGAGCCCCTGGTCGGGCTCGACGTTGCGGCCGCCGCGGCGATTCGTCCGGTGCTGCGCGGTGTGGTCGCGCGCAGCGGCTGCGCGGTCATCTTGATCACCCACGATCTGCTGGATGTGTTTGCGCTGGCCGATCGGGTGCTGGTGCTGGAGTCCGGGAAGATCGCCGAGATCGGGCCGGTGGCCGAGATACTCGGTGCACCTCGGAGCCATTTCGGAGCCCGTATCGCGGGCGTCAACCTCGTCAGCGGAACCATCGGCGCGGACGGCATCCTGCGCACTCGATCTGGCCAGAACTGGCACGGCACCGCTAGTTCTGTGCCCGGTGTGACCGGCACCGAGCTCACCGACGGCGCAACGGCGGTGGCGGTGTTCGCGCCGGCGAGTGTGGCCGTCTACCCGGACCCGCCGCATGGCAGCCCGCGCAACACCATCGAGGCGACCGTGGCGGAGCTGGACACTCGCGGCGCGTCGGTCCTGGTGCGCGGCATCGATCAACCCGACGGGGCCCCCGGTATTGCCGCCAGTATCACCGTAGAAGCAGCGGCAGAACTGCAGCTCACGCTCGGAACCCGGGTGTGGTTCAGCGTCAAAGCGGCCGAGGTCGCCCTGTATCCGGCGCTGGGCGGGCAACCAGGTCACCGATGAACTGCGGAGACACCGGGCAGGTCTTCCTTGCGTCGCGGCGGTAACACGGTAGGTTCTTCGCCATGCACCAGGTGGACCCGAATTCGACACGCCGCAAGGGAATCTTGGCGTCGCTGGCTATTGCCGCTGCGGCTGTTGTCACCATAGCGTTCCCGGCGACCTCCGGCGCCGACCCCGAGCCAGCGCCTTCGCCGGTGCCGCCGGCCGCGCCGTCGCCAACTCCGGCGTCACCGGCGCCGGTGCCCGGGGCGACGCCGAGCACGCCGGCCACCACGCCGCCAGGTGCCAGCCCGACGCCGAACGCCCAACCGGGCGACCCCGCGGCGCCGCAGCCCGTGGACCCGAACGCGCCACTCCCACCTGACCCGAACGCCGCTGAGCTCGGGCGGGTGACCAACGCCATCGGTGGATTCAGCTTCGTCGTCCCGCCCGGCTGGGTGGAGTCCGATGCGTCTCACCTCGACTACGGTTCCGCGCTGCTGAGCAAGGCGGCCGGCGAGGCTCCGGCACCCGGGCAGGCCCCGGCGGTAGCCAACGACACCCGCATCGTGCTGGGACGACTGGACCAGAAGCTGTACGCCAGTGCCGAAGCCACCAACCCCAAGGCCGCGGTCCGGCTGGGCTCGGACATGGGCGAGTTCTTCATGCCGTACCCCGGCACCCGGCTCAACCAGGAGACCGTCCCGCTCAACGCCAACGGCGTGTCCGGCAGCGCGTCGTACTACGAAGTCAAGTTCAGCGATCCCAGCAAGCCGACCGGCCAGATATGGACCGGTGTCGTCGGCACCCCCGCTGGGACGACGCCCACCACCGGACCTCCGCAGCGCTGGTTTGTGGTGTGGCTGGGCACGTCGAACAATCCGGTGGATAAGAACGCCGCGAAGATACTGGCCGAGTCGATCCGACCCTCGACAGGTGCGGCGGCCCCGGCACCGGAAGCGGTTCCGGGAGCCCCGGCGCCCGCCCAGGCTCCGGCCGCGCCCGAACCAGGTGCGCCGGTGCCGGCTCCTGCACCAGCGCCGGCGCCCGCCCAGGCTCCGGCCGCAGGCGCGCCGGCGCCAGCCGCCGGGGCGCCAGCTCCAGCCGCTGGGGCGCCGGCTCCCGCTCCGGCTCCCGCCCCGGCCCCGGCGGCTCCAGCCCAGGCTCCCGCCGCGGGATTTCCGGGAGTGACTCAGCCGCGGAGCGAACCGGCCTGACCGGCATCAAGTAGCTGCGTTTGCCGGTGATGAGGAGATCCTGATGGACGTCACGGCAGCTACCGAAATTCTCGCTCGCTCAACGCCGCTGAGCACCGTGTTCTGGATCGGCTACATCATCATCGGCGCGGTGATCGGCTATGTCGCCAGCAAGATCGGCGATGGCGCCGGGCCAGGCGTGCTCGCCAACATCGTGATCGGCATCGCCGGCGCGTCGATCAGCGGCCTGGTGCTCAGCTTCGCGTTCGACACCCCGTCGACCGGTTTACGGTTCGCCGCGCTATTCACCGCGGCGCTGGGATCGGTGATCCTGCTCTGGCTCGTCGGACTGCTGCGGCGAACTTAGCCCAAACAACAGCAACTCGTTGCGTCGACGACACCCGCACCGGGTATGTCTGTGGAGTCCGTCCACAAGTTAATGCTCGAAGGAGCTGGTCATGGTCCTGCACATCATCTGGATGATTGTTCTCGGGCTCATTGTCGGCCTCATTGCGCGACTCATCGTGCCTGGTAGGCAGCCCATGGGCTGGATTGCCACCGCCTTGCTCGGCATCGTCGGCGCGTATGTCGGCGGCACGCTGGGAAGCCTGGTCTTTCCGCCTCATCAGTTCACCATCACTCCGCCAATCAATCACTCGTTCCTCGGGGCGTTGGTCGGCGCGGTGATCCTGTTGTTGCTCTTCAAGGCCGTCACGTCTCGTACCCGCACCCT
>JAVROG010000288.1:0-5961 GCA_032162865.1 Mycobacterium sp.
CCGTGGAAAACGCGAGATGCTTTCCGGCATTGTCGCGTTCGATATCGAAGCGGTGCGGGTCGGCAAACACTGACGGGTCGCGATTGGCGGCGGCCAGGTAAACCACCACCACCTCGCCCCGCTTGATGGGGGTCCCCGCCACCTCGACATCGTTGCGGGCAACCCGCGCGGTGAGCTGCACCGGCGGATCCAGCCGCAGGATCTCCTCGACCGCGTTGGGCCACAACTGCGGCCGCGCCCGCAGCGTCGCCAACTGCTCGGGATGGTCCAGCAGCACACGAATTCCGTTGCCCAGCAGGTTCACCGTGGTTTCAAAGCCCGCGATCAGCACCAACCCGGCCACCGCCTGCAGCTCCGTCTCGTCGAGATAGCTTTCGGGGTCCCCGCTTTCGGCCCTGCGAATCAACTGACTCATCAAGTCGTCG
The DNA here is from genome assembly GCA_032162865.1 of Mycobacterium sp. Lineage (GTDB taxonomy): Bacteria > Actinomycetota > Actinomycetes > Mycobacteriales > Mycobacteriaceae > Mycobacterium. The sequence continues at coordinate 426 of JAVROG010000288.1, forward strand.
CCTGGACTGCGCCGCAGCTGCCGCAGATGCTCTACCAGCCAGCTGCTGAAACCCGCAATACCACGTTGCACGCGCAGGTATTGCTGCCAGGGCAGCCCCACGTCCAGGCTCGGCGCGGCCAACTCGCCGAACTCGAGAACCCGCCGCCGGTCGTATTCGGGCACACCCAGGATCTCGCTGATAACGGTGATCGGAAGCTGCGAGCAGTACCGCCCCACGATGTCGACGACGCCGGGCTGGTCGGCCAGCTGATCCAACAGGCTGACGGCCGTCTGCTCGACCCTGTCGCGTAACGCGGCGACTGCTCGCGCGGTGAACACAGCCGAGACGGTCTTGCGGTAGCGCGTGTGGTCCGGCGGTTCGACAGCCAGCAGGGACGGTGGCCGCATCGGATGCAGGGAGTCGTCGCGGGTGCGGCGTTCGAGCCATCGCAGTGGTGTCGGCAGATTGTCGCCGAACGACACCACGTGAAAGTCGTCCGATCGCAGCACATCATGGGCGAGACGGTGGTCGACGGTCATATAGTTCGCGCGGCCAGCCACCAGCGGGCCATGCCGTCGTACCTCGTCGTAGAAGGGCACCGGGTTCTCGGCGACTGTCGGATCTGCGATCAACCGCGCTTGCAACTCGCCGCGCCGGACCCCGAATTGTGCGAGCCCGCGAATCACTCCGTGCATCGCGAACCAGTGCAGTTTGTCCTTCAGCACTCGGCGCTGATCTTGAAGTCTGTGGTCACTACCTTGTTGGGGTTGTCGTTGTTGATCCCGGAGGCGCTGCCGGTGATGGTGTAGGTGTTCTTGGCAACGTCCACCTTCGCGTCTCCCACCCCGCCTTCGTAGTAGCTGCCGGTGAATCCGTCGATATTGCGTATCTTCACGAACTGCGGGAGCACCCGGTCGCCGCTGATCAGCATCACCGCCTGAACCTGCCCGTCCCGGTCGCGGATGTCGATGGTCCGATACGACTCGACTTGGCTGCATGCGGGGGGACGTGCGGTGACGGCGTTGCCGTCGATGGTCAGATGTGCGGCTTTTCGGGGCACCGTCTGGGCATCACCGCATCCGGAAACGGTGCCGACGAGGGCCAAAGTGATTCCTGCCGCTGCGACCAACCGGTTCTGCACCAGCCACCTCCGTCTTGGGCCCCGTTGCCTGCCCCGTTGCTGTAGTTGTGCAGGAAACATTATGGCCGTTTCGGGTCCATCGTGGGCAATGCTTTGACGATGCGGCCTCGAACAAACTCCGGACTGATGCTCTTGAGCCGGTCGATCCATCGGATGCTGTTGGGCACGTACCAATGCAGCCGGGTGGGGTGGTGGTAGGCCTGCCACGCCACCTCGGCGACGCTGGAGGCGGGCATCAGGCGGAACAACCCCTTCTTGGGCGCCGCGGCGCGCAACTCATCCTGGGAAATCTTGGTCTCAGTGCCGTCGGAGTGTTGGGGAGTGGTGGTGAGGATGGCGGTATCGATCAGCCCAGGTAGGACGTCGGACACCCGCACGCCGTGCCGCTGCCATTCGACGCTCAGCGCCTCGGTCAGCCCTTTGACCGCGTGCTTGGTCGCGGAGTACACCGCGATTCGTGGCATGCCGTAGGTACCCGAGGAGGACGACGTCGAGAACATCAGACTTCCGGGCGCCCTCTTGAGGTACGGCAGGGAGCCGTAGGCGCCCGTCAACACCGCTTTGAAATTCACGTCGACGACGCGCATGGCGGCTTCGTAGGGCACATCCTCGAACCAGCCGCCCTCACCGATGCCGGCGTTGTTCCACATCATGTCCAGTCCGCCGCCCGCGTTGCCGGCGCAGAAGTCGCCCAGCGCCGCATCCAGCGCCGCCTTGTCTGTCACGTCGACGACGCGAGTCCACAGCTTGGCCCCCAACTCCACGCTCAGTGCGGCCAAGCCATCGTCGTTGCGGTCTACTGCGCCGACGCGCCAGCCCTTGCCGTGGAACAGCTTTACGCCTTCCCGGCCCATCCCGCTGCCGGCGCCGGTGATGAATATTGACTTCATCGCTCTGATCTCAGCCGCCCCTCAGCCCGCTTCGACCACGTCTTTGATGCGCTGCAGCGTCTTCGTCATATCTCGTATGTTGCGACGTCGACGCAGGAAGCCTCCGAACACCATGTAGACATTGTTCAACGGGGAGGGTGTGAGCCGAAAGGACTCGGTCACATCGGTGCCGTCACCAGCCGGCGTCAACTGGTAGTGCCAGTTGTTCACTACTCGGTCGCCGACATATACAGCAAACCCGAATTCGCGATCGGGTTCGCACGCCGTCACCTCACACTTGGTCCAGTAGACCGGTCCGATCTCGTTGCGGCGGACGTGCCCGCGGAAGCGGGCGCCGAGCTCGGGGCCGGTCGCACCACCAAGCCACTCGGCCTCAAACGTTTCTGGCGAAAACCGTCCGGTATTTCGAATATCGGCGATTAATTCCCAGATCTTGTTCGCCGGTGCCGTCATATGAACCGTTGCAGAACCCTCCATATGAGGATCAAAACACGTCGGCTGTAACGAAACCAGCCCAACCGCCGATATTCACTGTTTGGGCGTGAGCATTCCGAAGATCTGACTGATGGTCTGTTGCAACTGGCCCCCGGGCTGGGATGCTCCGGCGGGCACGGACGAGACGCCGCCGGACTTGCCGCACTTCGGCCATGCGCCAGGACCCTGACCGGCCATCACCTTATTTGCTACCGCGATTTGTTGCTGCTTAGAGGCTTTTGCGGGGTTTCCGACGCCGCCGTACTGCTCCCAGGTGCCTTGCTTGAACTGCAGGCCGCCGTAGGCGCCGTTGCCGGTATTGGCGGCCCAGTTGCCGCCGGACTCGCACTGGGCGACGGCGTCCCAGTTCATGGCATCGGCGTCGGCGACGCCGGTGGAGAACGACATACCGGCCGCTATGAAACCTGCCACCAGGGCGGACTTGATGAGGGGCTTCGTGATGTGCGTCATGTCCGGCTTTTCGCCGGGTGTGGCCGAAGCGTTACCGAGTAGAAAAAATTATGAGATCAATTGTGTGCTACTTCGAGAATTGCGCAAACGGTATTCATATGCACGTTTCAGGTCGGTTTTTCAGCCTGGCAATACGACCGTGTCGCGGTTGTTAGCGCTTGTCGGTACAGGTTGTCGAACCGTCGCACCCGTATCGCGTCGGTGCGGGCATCTTCGAGCTGCCGGGCGCACGCCGGGTCGTGTAGCAAATTCCAGTTAAGCGCTATGTGAGACAAAATCTTAGTGTTCAGCATGTCTATCGCCGTTCGCGACGCCGAAAGATCCGCGGGGCCATCGGCACCCGATGGTTGGAGACCCGGGTCGAGCTTCCAGTCCGCGAACCGGCGGTACTCGATGGCCTCGGTGGCATTGATCTGGTCGCCGAAGACCCGAACGACGTAGTCCGGGTCGATTTGCGCCGACGCGGCGTCCTCGCGCAACGACGCCAGTTCCTGCTCGACGCGAACCGGGTCCTCGATGTCGCCGTGCGCGCTCCACTTATAGGCGGCCACCGGCTCGGCGATCTCCAACCGCTCGGCAAGTGCGTCGACCAGCGCGCTCAGCGCACTGTCGGCGCGGGCTCGCGGTGCAGCCAGGATTGCGATCAGCACCAGGACGGCCACGCCGGCTTGGCGGCACGCGACCGGCACCGCAGTACTCAGCGCTGCACCTCGCCGCGCTGCGCGCCAACCGTCGCGATCGCGTCGACCACGGCCGCAGGGTTGTCCAGGGCAACAAAGGTCCTTGCGCCGGGCACCTCGATCATCGTGGCATTCGGGAACAGCGCCGCCATCCGCTTCCCCAGAGCCGGTGTGAAGCAGCGGTCGCGCATGCCCCACACCAGCGTCACCGGTTTGGTGAATCGCGGGAACCGCGTGGACACGTCGGTCAGATCGGTGGTCGCCACGTGTCGTAGCAGCTCCGCGAGATTGCGGCAGATGCGCGTGTCGTCGCGGCATGGGGTGATCCAGGATTTGGTGAGGTCGGGATCGGGATCGTTCAACAGCAGGCCGAAGCCGAGAGGGGAGTGGCGCAACGGGGCCAAGCCCAGCATTCTGAAGAGCGTCTTGATGGATATCGGACCCCGCAGCAGCGCAAAGACGGCGGTAAACGGAAACGGTGGAAACTTGTCAAAGGCATCGCAGTTGGTGAGCACCAACCGGCCGATGCGGTCGGGGTGGCTGTCGATGACGAACTGGCACAGTCCACCGCCGGTGTCATTACCTACCAGGGTCACCTCGGACAGGTCGAGGGCAACGATGAAGTCGTTGATCATCTCGGCGATCCCGCGAGGCGAGAGATCGGCTCCCTGGTTGACCGGGATGGTATGCGCGCCCAGCGGCCAGGTCGGCAGAATGCACCGATATCCCATCCCGGCCAGGCCTTGCGCGACGCGTTCCCAGAGTCGCTCGTCGGCCAGGATGCCGTGCACAAAAAGCACCGGGGGGTGCGGTGAGTCCTGCGGACCCACGACTCGGTAGGAAATTGTTGCCTGCTTCAGTGCGACCTGTGGCATCCCGATTATCCTTCGCTGGAACTTACAAACTCTCAGTACGTAAGTTACGTGCAGATTGTATGAAAGTCAACGGCGTCCCGGCCAACACCCCTGGAGTTCGGCCTCCATCGGAGCGACAATTGTTCAGCAGCAACGTTATTCATGACTATTACCAGCGGGTCGCCCAGTGACCAGCACCCGTGCCGGTTGGTTGAGCGCAAAACAGGCGCGCCTGTTGATCGCCGCCATGCTCGCGGTCTCGCTGGTGCTGGGCGGAGCATTCCTTGCGGTGGACCGACTCCATACCACGGCCGCCGACGCCCTGAAACACCCGGACAAACCCGCCACAGACGAACAGAGCCAAGCTCAAGCCGTCGGCGCGGCCCGACACCTCGTCAGCGTCGCCAATCTGCACCCGACGACAGCCGGCTATCTATTGATGTCGTGCAACGACCGCGACAATCCGCCGTATCAGGGCGCGATATACCTGACCTTCACGGTGCCCCCCGAAACGCACGCCGACACTTACCTGCAGGCCGTCACATCCGCGCTGGTGGCCGACGGCTGGGCCGAGGGCCCGCCACCCGGCGGCCACGCCTTCGGCAAGACCCTTTCCAGGGACGGGATTACCGCGATCGTCTACCGGCACGACAACAATGAGAACCTGGGCATCCTGCGGCTCTATGGGGAATGCCGGAACATGACCGATCACCGCAACGACACCACGGGGTGGGTCGATGTCACCCGGCTGTTCAGCCAGCCCAGTTAGCGGCCAACGCCTACCCGTAACGCACTACTGCGCTTGACGGCGGTGGCCGTCAAGCGCAGTAGTGTTAGTGCTCGGTGCGGTTCGCCTCAGCGAGCGCCCAGTGCGCCCTGCAGGTCGCCCTTCATGGCGTTGAGCTGCGCGCCCCAGTACTCCCAGCTGTGCGTGCCGTCGTTCTGGAAGTTGAACACGGCGTTGTGACCACCAGCACCGGTGTACGCGTCCTGGAACTTGATATTGCTGCTGCGAACGAAGTTCTCCAGGAACTCTGCCGGCAT
>JAVROG010000289.1:0-3509 GCA_032162865.1 Mycobacterium sp.
CCTCGCTGAGCACTTCCGGCCGTGTTTCTGATAGTGAATTATGTTGTTGTGCAACATTGTTCGAATCGTCGCCGTCGTCTTCGGCATCGGCAGCCGCCCAGGCAGTGGCCGCCGCAGGGTCTATACCCCGAGCGAGGTACTCCCCGTAAGTGGCCATTGCGCGGTGTCTCCTTCGCCCTCGTCACCGAGCCTAATAACGCGGTGGCGCAAAAATTCGCACCAATTTTTGAGTCAGACAATGGAATCCGCGCGCGGTGCTGGCTACGCGCTGCTCGTTGCAATACCGGTGTGGAGTCGAGCGCGGGAAATTCGTTTACGATGGCGCCAGCCAACAGAATGGGGGTGGCGGGCGTGCTCGTATCGGCGGTCAAACGGGGAACCAAGCCTCACATGTGGCGCAAAATTGCCGCGGCGGTCGCGATGATTTCCATCACGACCAATGCCTGTGGCCGCCCAGATACGCCCCGCGTCAGCACAACTGCGAGTCCGACCGGCTCGAACGCCTCGCTTAGCAGCACAACCGCGAGCCCGATCGCCAGTTCGCAGACGGTACTGCCGTTCAGCGGTTTGGACCAGCCCGGCGGGGTTGCAGTAGACGCCACCGGGACGGTCTATGTCACGAGCGGGGGAAGCAAACCGCAGGTCTTCAAGTTGCCGGCGGGCGCCACCACCCAAATTGAAGTCCCGTTCGGCGACGTAAAAACACCAAACTACGTGGCCGTGGGTGCGGCGGGTGCCGTCTATGTCAGCGACTACAACGGCAATCGCGTGCTCATGCTACCGAACGGGGCGGCCACGCCAATCATGTTGCCGTTCAACGACTTGACGCTTCCTTCCGGCGTAGCAGTGGATGCCGAAGGTGCCCTATACGTCGCAGGACGCGACCAGGTGCTCAAACTGCCGGCTGGTTCCACTACGCCAACCGCGCTGCCGTTGCCCGGCATCCGCGGCCCGCTCGGCGTCGCGGTGGATACAGCTGGCGCCGTGTACGTCACTTCCATAGCCAACCGGGTACTCAAACTACCGGCGGGCGCAAGCAGTCCCATCGAGCTGCCTTTCACCGGCCTGCTGAATCCATATGGCGTGGCGGTGGATGCCGCCGGCACGGTCTATGTCGCCGACTCCAGTCACAATCGGGTGCTGAAACTACCGGCGGGTGCCAACACCCCAACCGAGCTGCCGTTCGCCGGTCTGAACCGGCCACGCAGTATTGCGGTCGATGGCGCCGGTAACGCTTATCTGGTCGACGAACTGAACAACCGTGTCCTCAAACTCCCAACTGGCTAAAAGTTCGGAGCTACGCCGGTAACCAGTCCTTTCCCGGAGCGAAATCGCCTGTATTCGGGATCTTCCAATCGCCTTGGGCGTCCAGTGCCCTCTGCAGAGCTTCGGCCTGATCACTCTGGGAATCGTTCACCGAAACGAGTCCGGCAATGATGGCGCTCACACTAGCCAGAAACCCGGCCGCTGTGGTGAGGATGAACGCCAGGGTCGCTGGCAGCCCGACGACCGTCACAGCCGTTGCGATGGCACCAGCTATGGAGAGGATGAGGACCGAGATACCCGGAATGATGGTATAGCCAGCCACATCCAGGGCACTCGCGACAGCGTCGAGCGAGGATTCGATGGCTTGCGCCGCGGTGCTCAGTCCCTTCACCGAATCCTGTTGGCCCTTCAGCGATGTCTTGTAAGCCTCCGCAGCGGCACCTGCCCAGTGGACTTGTGCACGTATGCCTTTAAATTCGTCTTCCAGCGCGCCAGAGATTTGGCCTGCACCGGAATCAATCGTCGACCAGCCCTTCTTGTGGTCCCGCAACACGGTCGACATGGAAACAGTGTCGGCCACCTTCTTGACCCCAGGAATTATCTGGTTACGCAGTATGCCAATGACCATCGCGCCCGCAACACGGATTTCCTCGTCCAGATCCAATAATTGCGCAAGCGTGCTGTTAGCAGCCTCAGCGATCGCCCGCTCCAGCTCGTCCGTTCTCTCAACGAGTTTCCGGTAATACTCCTGCACTTCGTCGGCTATACCCATGTCTCCCCTCCTTCACCTCGAGTCGCACCGTCATCGTGGCGTGTCCGCAGCCTCAAAGGCATTCGCGACGCCGATCAGAGTGGCGCCCATCGCGTTCATTGAGTTTTGACCATTAATCGCGCGGTCATGAAACTTGTCACCGAATTTGTGGTAAGCATCGAGGAAGTCTTGAATGAGGGTGTACGGATCGTAAGCCGTCTCGCCGACCGGCGGGCTGCCAAATGGGCTGCTTAACTTGGATCCTGCCGCCGTCTTTGCGATATCACCAAGTTTGTCGGCACTGTGAGTCCAAAGTTTGGCATCCTTCCTGAGCCACTCAATGTCGACTTTAAGATCGGGCGGCATTACTTATCTCTCTCTCGTATGAGTCATCAGCGCTACCTTGTGCTTCCACCCATGAACTGCAGCGCAGCAATTCCTTCACGGGTCAGGTTGCCCAGCTCGACCAGCAGCGCCTGTTTCTCACCTTCCAGCGGCGACCCTGCTGCTGACTGCTCGTCTCTGGCTTGCTGCACTGCGGCAGCGAACTCGTTCATGATCCGCGCGGCGGCCGCGTCTGCCGCCCAGGCTGCGTTGACTTGACAGCCGACCAGCCAGGGTCCGTCCAGTTGGACCGCTAACGTCCGAGGGGCGGAAGGCGAGGCGCTTTCCTTACGAACCGCCGCCTCAGTTGCCAGTTCCGCGGACAGCCGGTCCGCACGGTCGCAGGCCGAGTAGACATCTTCGCGAAACCGGTCCAGCGATCGCGGAGCGTCCCGGTAATCGTCCAGCGGACCGATCAAGTCCTGCAACGTGGCCGCAGGCTGCGGCGGTTGGCTGCGCGCAGCTTCCCGAGCCTCCTCATGCTGAATATCCAGGGCAGCGCGGTAGGCCCCGAAGATGGCCGTCGGCAGCATCTCGGGCGACAACGTCTCGGGCCAATCGGTGCGCAGGTCCAATCGAACCGGGGTGTGGTTTTCGTCCACCTGCAGACCGACCATTTCCGTGGCATCGCGGCCAATCGCCGGGCCCGGCGCCGGCCCGGTACGCAGCCGAAGATCCTGCAGAGTCCCGTTCAGCGTCTCGGCCGCCGCTGGACCCAGCCCCATGCTGGCCGCTGCATCCGGAGAAATCGCAGTGATGCCCGGAAACTGTTGTGGGACAAAGTTATTTGAGGTTGTCGGTTCGAGCGGCGGTAATTGTCCCTCACCTTCACCCGCCGCATCGGCATCGGCCCACGCTCTGGCTGTCGCCGGGTCGACGCCCTGGTCGAGGTACTCCTCGTAGGTTCCCATGGCGAGTTAGGCTCGCACGCCCAGTTCGGATGGTCGGCTTTCGTCTTGTTCAACCCCACCGATCACGCGCAGCTCAAAGCCCCATCGCGCCGGCGCCGCTTGTTGCGGCTCCGGTGGAGTCGACTCCATAGCTCAAACCCCCCAGGTGGTTCACTTTGCAAAACAGCCTATCCAGCGCCATCAGCGATAAACAGCAC
>JAVROG010000290.1:0-3590 GCA_032162865.1 Mycobacterium sp.
TTCCCTGGTGCAGCGGGCAATGTTGATCCGCTGTACCGGAACCCCAGAATCAGCAACAAGATCGGTGACCTTGTCGCCGGTGTGACCGCCCGCCGGGAATAGCGCCGATGCCGACGCGCCCAGCACGTGGGCGATTCGCGCGACATTGATGCCGCCGCCGCCGGGATCGTAACGGCTGAGCCCGCAACGTATTTTGCTCGTCGGAATGACCCGCTCGGTGTTTGTGGTGATGTCGAGCGCCGGATTCATCGTCAGGGTCACAATCGGCGTTCCCGACCACGTCGGCGCCTTCATTGCCGTCGGTTCCGCTCTGTCGGGGCCGTCGGGAGACACACCTGAATTCGACCAGTTCAGGGCCGCCGGCGGTAGGGACGGAAGTCCCGCGTCCGCAGGCCATTCGTCGGGGCCGAACGCGGGGGACACTTAGGCCAGCGATTCGCGTGCAACAATGACCGGCACGCGGGACAACAGCACCACTGCCGCGCTGACCGAGCCCAACAACATTCCGGCGAATCCGCCGCGGCCATGACTGCCGACCACCACGAGCTGAGCCCACTCGGATGTCTCCACGAGCTGACGAGCCGGCTCATCGCGCACGATATGCCGTTGCACGGCCACATCGGGGTAGCGTTCAGCCCAGCCGGCCAGACGCTCGGCAAGCACCTCGTCCTCGATAGCCCGCAGAGCCGGCCAGCCGGGGCCCGAGAAGCTGATGATGTCATCGAAAATGCCCACCGGACTCCACGCGTGCAAGGCCACCAGACCCACGTTTCGGCGCGAGGCTTCATCGAATGCGATCGCGGTCGCCAACTCCGACTCCGGCGATCCGTCAACCCCCAGCAGCACCGGGGCCTGCGCGGTATCGGCGGTCATCTCGACGCCATCATGGATGACCGCGACCGGGCAGTGCGCGTGGTAGACAAGCCCGGAGCTCACCGAACCCAAATGACGGCCGCGCAGCGTGCCGGTACCGAGGCAACCCACCACCATCAAGGCGGCGTCTTTGGACAGGTCGGCTAGAGCGGGAACGGTTATACCAGAGGGCATTTCGCAATCAATTTTTGCTTGGCCACGCTCGCAGCTTTCGCCCGCGATCTTGAGGGCTTCGTCGAGCAATTGTCGCCCACGTTCGCGTTGCGCACCCATCCACTCCGGGACCCGTGACGATTCCAGCCAAGTCCCCGCTGTCGCTGGAACAACGTGCACCAACGTCAGCGGAGCATTGCGTAACTCGGCGTCACGGGCGGCCCACTGGACCGCGAACTTAGAGCCTGGCGAGCCGTCGACGCCGACGACGACCCCTGGGTGCGTACTGACATTGGACACGACATTCTCCTGATCTCTTTGCTACGCCGGATGCGGTGCGGTTTGGTACAGAGCGGCACCCGCGGTGACCCCCGCGCCCGCGGCAACGAGCAGAACGCGGGCGCCGGGCGGGAGTCCTTCGGTGGTACAGCGGAGTGCCGCCACCAGCGAGGCGGTATGCATGGCTGGGTCTTGGGCGCTGGTGATACTTTCCAGCGGCACTGCGAGTTGAGCGGCCAGTGCCGCTCGATAGCCGGCCCGGCCCGGCGCGGCGACGATGACGTCGACCTCGGAGAGCTCCAGTGAGGCCTCCTGGAGGCAGCTGCAGGCCGCCTGCGCCCCGGCTATGGCGAACTGCTCATCCATCGCGGCCGACCCGCTGAATCCAAGCACATTGTGCCCATCCTCGAGTCCGACTGTGGCGCGGAAGTTTTCACCGTCGTCGGGGATGTTCACCCAGTGCACGCGGCCGAGTCCGACGTCGTCGTCGCTCCAGTCGCACAACAGGGCCGCCCCGACGGGCGAGAACGGAAAGTGCTCACTCATCCCGTGCCCCGGGTCGGCATCGCTCGCGACGATGAGGGCACGGTCGATGGTGTGTGACCGCAGGAATCCGTCGGCGATCTGTAAGGCGGTGAGGACTCCGCACGTTCCGTTCGAGATGTCGAAGGAGAACGTGCCGTGAGCGTCGTCGTGTGGGTCCTCGGGGTTGGCCCCGATATCATCCTGGATGAGCGCGGCGAGGGCGGGCTCCGCCAGATTCTTGTCACGGTAGATGCCGGCATTGATCAGCATGTCCACGTCGGAGGGCTTTCGGCCCCCTTGTTTCAGACAAGTCTTGGCGGCCGCGACTGCCAGATGCAACGCGCTGTGCCGGGTCCGCCAGCCCCCTCGGGTGACGTCGAGGCGATCAATCACTGTGCCCATAGCGGCCCACCAAATCTTCGTCCACGGTGAGGAGAACGACGCCGATCTCCAAACCTGATGCCAGAGCAATCAAGGCGATTGTTTCGCCCGGCTTGATATGCCCGGCTTCGAGTTCTTCCACTAGGGCCACGGTGTGGGTCGTCGACGCCGTGTTTCCGTACCGATCGACGGTGATCACGGCGTCATGTTGTGGACTGTCACCGAATGCAGCAGACACCGCGGCCATCCCCTTGCGTATCGCGCGGGCCGAGGTCTGATGCGTGATCACGTGATCGATGTCGTGCATCGCGATGCCTGCTGCTTCGAGGACTTCGTGCAGTAGCAGCGGGGTGTTGGCAATGGCAGCCCGCTGGATCCCACGAGAATTGGTAAACATCCGGGCACCGGGATCATTCCCCTTGGGGAACGCAAGGCACAGCCGGCTGTAGTCAGCAATGGTGGTGAAACCCGCAAGGTTTATCCCGGCGGACCCGGGGGTGGCACGCTCCAAGAGGAGCGCCGCTCCGGCGTCGCCGAGCGTGAGGCAGGCGAGTTCATTACTCATGATGTTGCGGACGTGCTGAGCTGCATTCTGGCCGAGTTGCGAGATGTATTCGCCACTGACCACCAACCCGCGCTGCACAATTCCCTGCCGGATCCAGTTGTTGAGCACGGTGACTCCGGTCAGCATTCCCGCGCACGCGTTGGAAATGTCGAAAGTCATTGCCTTGTCAGCGCCGATTGCGCGGGCAACGGCACTGCTCATCGTCGGTTCCAGCCACTGGGTGAGGCCGCCGCGAAACTTCGTGATGCTGCAGTTGATCACCACATCGAGCGACGCAGCCTGCTGCTGTGCCGTTTCTAGGCAGTCCAGCGCCGCCGAGGTCGCAAGACTGTAGGAGTCCTCGTCTCCAACCGAGACGCGACGTTCGTGGATGCCGGTCAGGCGTTCCAGATCGATATGCGTGTGGTGACGTGTGGTTGCCATCAATCGGTCTGTCGTGAGCACAGTGGTAGGCAGGTGCCGACCGGCCCCGGCAAGTCGGGCGCGAAACGGCGCCGGGGGTCCGTCACCCTCCATCACTAACCAATGTTTGGGCATTCGTCACCCTCCTTCGCTCTGACTCAGGATGGGCGCAACGGCATCGGGGCCACCAGAGCATTTGGGCCCTAATGACGATGCGACTTCGGTGGCGCACTCCCCGGAATGTGAGGACCTTGTCCTCTGCTGCTCGGCCCCAAGCGTGATCAGACTCAGGTGGCGTGCAATCGATGCTTCGTTCAGACCACAGAACTTAAAGAGGAGACAGTATGGCTATCCGGGTGGGCGTGAACGGTTTCGGACGTGTTGGCCGAAACTTCTTTCGTGCCGTGGACGT
>JAVROG010000291.1:0-5487 GCA_032162865.1 Mycobacterium sp.
CGTTCATTCCATGGCTGGGGTGGCCGATGTTGACCGTCGTGGTGCTCAGTACCGTCGTTCGCTGGCGTTGCGTCACGGTCCTCGGTAAACGTTGGAACCCGAGGCTCATCGTGATCCCGGATGCACCACTGGTCAGTGGCGGACCGTATCGCTGGCTGCGGCACCCGAACTACACCGCGGTCGCGGCGGAGGTGGCGGCGCTTCCCCTGGTTCACTCCGCCTGGTTAACCGCGATCGCGTTCAGCCTCGCCAACGCATTGGTGCTCAAGGTGCGGATCCGCGCGGAGAACCTAGCCTTGGGTTACGCCTGAGGTGATGCAGCACAGCGCAATCCAGCAGTACCAGCACTACGGGTAACGTTCCCTCCGGAAGCCACGGCCCACATCGATGGCTGCGCTGTATTCGTCAAATCTCCAAACTGTGAAAGGGTGGGGAAATGACTGGGGAAATGACGTTGCCGTCGCGGCCCCCGGGTGGGTCTGCGGCTACCCGACTGTTCGGTTGAATGTGGCGATCCACGAGCAGCTTATGGCCGCCGTCGACGGACGGCGTGGGGCAGACGCCGCCGACCGTCTGTGCGAGGTGTGCGTCATGCTCCTCGACATTGACGCGGCAGCGATATCCATCATCTTCGACGGTGCGAATAGCGGAACACTGGGATCCAGCGACGCCTATGCGCGAAGGTACGACGAACTGCAGTTCACCTTTGGCGAGGGACCGTGTTTGGACTCTGTTGCGCATCAGGCCCCGGTTGCGGTCGTCGATCTCGCTGATCCCGAGGAGTCTCGCTGGCCGGCCTACGGCCCCGCGATGTTGGCCCACCAGATCAGAGGCGTGTACGCGATCCCGATCGTGGTGGCCGGTGAATTTGTCGGTGCCCTGGACCTCTTTCGTGCGCGACCCGGCCACCTGCCTAGCCAGGATATAGCCAGCGCCATCACCGCCGCTGAGCTCGCCGCGATCCCTTTGCTGGACCTGATGGACGGTGACATGCATGCCGCCGTCGCCGACCCCGAGAGCAAAGCCTGGGTCGAGTTGAACATGCTGTGCCGTGCGGAGGTCAGCCAGGCTACCGGCATGCTCGTAGCCCAGCTTGAGATCGAGCCGGCTGAGGCCCTGGTCCGGCTCCGCGCCCACGCTTACTTCACCGGCCGCAGTGCCACAGACGTCGCCCGTGACATCTTGGACCACCGCCTGAAACTCGAGGCGAACTGATGGGGGCGTCGCGCGGTAACAGTCTAGAAAGAAGGACAACGTGACCGACACTCCTCGAGAAACCCGCGTGCTGGACGCCGTCGTCACGCTTGTCGACAATCTCCTCGATGACTTCGATATCGTCGACCTGCTGACCGGGCTAACCGAGCGCTGCGCCGAGCTGCTGGACGTTGCGGCGGCGGGATTTCTGCTCGCGGACCCCCTGCAGCAGCTCCGCCTGTTGGCGGCGACCTCGGAGCAGGCCCACGAACTGGAGCTCTACCAGCTACAAGCTGACGAAGGCCCGTGCGTGGACTGCTACATCAGCGGCGAACCAGTCTCGGTAGCCGACATTCGTGCGGAAGAACAGCGGTGGCCGCATTTCGTCCCCGCCGCGCTCGATGCCGGCTTTGCCTCCGTGCACGCCATCCCGATGCGCGCCGCCGGCCTTGTATTGGGCGCGCTCGGCTTGTTCGGTACTCACCCCGGAGAGCTGAACGAGGCGGACCTGCTCGTGGGTCAGACCCTGACGCGTATCGCGTGCGTCGCGATCCTGCAGGAACATCCACCCACACCCTTGACCGTGCTGCCGCAGCTGCGCTCGGCGCTGACCAACCGCGTCATCGTCGAGCAGGCCAAGGGTTTGCTCCGCCAACTCCTTAATGTTTCCGTGGAGGAGGCGTTTGCGCTGTTGCGTACCTACGCGCGCGACCGCGGCGATCACCTAACGGACGTGGCCCGCAGGTTGATGACCGACCGGTACTCCCGGCTGCTCATCGTTGCTGAGTTGGCCGAACTCCCGGCACCGTAACCAAGCGATCAGTGCGGGCACGCTGTGCCACAAGAGTTTTCGGGATGGTCCGCGTAGGATGCCGAATTTTGAAGGCTGGCCAGTGCCGCACCCACGGTATCGACGGCTGGCAGCAAGCCCTCAGGATCGCAGATTCGGAGCACTCGGGACACCGCATCGCCAGGTACCAATGCCCAGTTCTTTCCAGCACGCGCACAGGTCACCGAGATGCTGTGCAGCGCCGAAAAGCCCGCAGCGCTAAAGAATTCCAGCTGGGTCAGATCTAGGATCAATCCGCGGCAACGCGTCAGGTCGGCGAGTGACCGCTCGACGAGGTTGTGTGCGTTCGCTTTATCGATGTCGCCGTAGGCGCTCACAATGGCCACCGGCCTGGAGAAAATGGCGTCACCGGGCAGGGCTGAAGAGTGGAGCAATGTGTCGGTCATGGGTGATCCAGGCATGCGGACGATCACCGGTGTGTCGGGTTCGGAGCTAACGCGCTCCTAGGGTTCGGCAGCGTACGGCTGAAACCCATCCCGACCAGCTGAGATTCTCAGCGGTTACGACGCTACACCGACTTGGAGCCCGTCGCGCAGGTATTTGGCCTCTCCGCCCGAATCAGTAAGTGACCAGCCACACCCTCGACCTAGGATGGAAGTAATCTCGTGGCGGCACTGCCCCGGGGACACGGCTGGTCGTCGCAGTGATGTCGGCTCCAGCAGGACTGTGAAGCAGGTACCTCCGATGGTGGAGTTCACCGAGGACCCTGGTGGGCCGCCCCCAGGGTCGCGGACATCGGAACAGCTCACTGCTGATGATGCAGATTTGCAGTCGGCGATCAGTAATCTCGCGGGTCTGGTCGCCGACCACCGGCAGTTGCCCGAGTTACTCGCGGAGATAGCGGGTTTTGCTGTCCGCGCGATACCCGGCGCCGATGGTGCCGGAGTGACGCTGCTGAACGTCGACCACGTGGACAACAGGGTCGTAGCGTTGGCGGCCAGCGCCCCCTTCGTCGCCGAGATCGACGAAATCCAGTACGTGGCACTCAACGAGGGCCCCTGCATCACCGCGGCGCTGGAACGTCGCACTGTGCGCTCAGGGTCGTTGGGTGGGGAGAAGATGTGGCCGCGATTCGGTCCACGCGTCGGCAGGCTGGGGGTGCACAGTGCACTGTCGCTGCCGCTGTTGCTGCCGGATCGGGTGGTCGGGGCGATCAATGTATATGCCTACGGCAAAGACGTCTTCGATGAACACGCCGCAGAATTCGGGGAGTTGTTCAGCAAACCTGCGGCTGTCGCGGTGTACAACGCGCAGATTCTCGCGGCTGCGCTTGCTCTCGCTGTCCAATTGCAAACGGCTTTGTCCACCCGCCCGGTGATCGATCAAGCGATCGGCATCATCCGCGGACGCACCGGACGTAGCGCCGAGGACGCGTTTACTCAACTACGAGCGATTAGCCAATCACAGCACCGCAAATTGGCTGATGTGGCCCACCAAATAGTGGATGAAGCAGTGGGCCGTGCACGTGCCCGTGCGCGTTCTGAGCAGGACCTCCCGGCCGGCGTAGGACAGCAGGTGGGGAAAGAGTCTTGGCGGGGCTGAGTCTGCGGTAGCAACTCGCAGGGTGTAGCGTCATTTAGGTTGGCAACCCAGCCAGTCCGGGATGACATCAGCTGTCCGCCGCTGATCGCCCAGAGCACCAGCTCACGCCGGACACGCCGGTGATAACCGTTCGTCGGGATCACTTTGAACACGTTATTCAGTCTTGACAGGCCAAATCTAGCTCTTGATGCGCATGGCTTTTCCCGCCCCGCGAGTTTCGGCATTCTCAGTACTTATCCGCCGACACCGTGTGGACTGGCGACGTTCAGCGCTGCTTTTTCGAAAGCGCTGTGCGCGAACGGTTCTGACGTCGGCGTAGTGCGGGTGGCTGACGGGTCGTCATGTTCTGACGCTCGGGTGGTCGGCGAGCTGGTCAACGGCAACGCGGCATCGGTGGCTGCCGCCTCCGAGCTGCTGAACGAGAGCGACATCGCGATCGTCCAGCATGAGTATGGCATCTACGGCGGTACCGACGGAGACGAAGTAGTGGAAATCCTTGACGGGCTTAACATCCCGTCAATCGTGATCGCCCATACGGTTCTCCAGGACCCGACCCCACATCAGCGTTCGGTGCTCGAGACGATTGCGGCGATGGCGGATCAAGTGGTTGTCATGTCGGAGGCGGCCAGACAACGCCTGTATCACGGCTTCGACATCGATCGTCGAAAAGTCACCACAATCGCGCACGGTGCGACCGTCCTGAAGAACACTCCGGTAAAACGTTCAGGCAGACCGACGCTATTGACCTGGGGCCTACTCGGACCGGGGAAAGGCATCGAGCGGGTCATCGAGGCGATGGGATCGCTGTGTGAGCTCCGTGGCCGTCCGCGTTACCTGATCGCCGGACGTACGCACCCAAAGGTTCTGGCCACCGATGGCGAGGCCTATCGCGACGCCCGTGCCGATCAGGCACGGCGGGCGGGCGTGGCGGACTCGGTGCACTTCGACGCCAACTACCGTGACGTGTCGTCGCTGACAACGCTCGTTCGATCCGCGGCCGTGGTCGTGCTGCCCTACGACTCCACGGATCAGGTCACTTCCGGTGTTTTGGTCGACGCCATCGCGAGTGGCCGGCCAGTCGTCGCGACCGCCTTCCCGCACGCTGTCGAACTTCTCGGCAGTGGGGCGGGCATCGTCGTCGGTCACGACGATCCCGATGCGCTGGCGTCCGCCCTGCGCCAGCTGCTGACCGATCCACGTCTTGCCGGGTCCATGGCCGCCGAAGCACGCCGATTGGCCCCAACGATGGCTTGGCCGATAGTGGCCAATGCCTATCTGGTTCTGGCGCAACGGATTATCACTGATCGCAGCGCGCTGGTATGACCGCCCCCACCATACCGGGCCCGAAATTCGACCACTTGTTGCGGTTGACAGACCGACGCGGCACCTTCGAGCATGCGCGGCTCACCGACCCCCGGCCCGAACACGGCTACTGCACCGACGACATGGCCCGGGTTCTCGTCGTCGCCACCCGGGAGCCGAACTCTGGTGGACAGGTCAACGGCCTAGCGCGCGTGGCTGTCCAGTTTCTGAACGATGCACAGTCCTACGCCGGCCCTTGCCGAAACCGGATGGACCGCAAGGGGCGTTGGGAGGATGAGCCGTCGCTGCAGGACTGCTGGGGGCGCTGCATCTGGGGGCTGGGAACCGCCGCTGCGCACAGTGACGTTTCGCTGGTTCGTCGGTTAGCCGTCATCCAGTTCGAGCGCGCCGCGAAGGTGCGATCGCCGTGGCCTCGGGCGATGGCGTTCGCGGCGTTGGGAGCCGCCGAACTCCTCTCCGTCGACCCCGGGCATCAGGCCGCGCGAGAACTCCTCACCGACTACGCCGACACCGTCGCCAAGCCGAACGACAGCCCGTCCTGGCCCTGGCCGGAGCCGCGGCTGACCTACGCGAATGCT
>JAVROG010000292.1:0-16804 GCA_032162865.1 Mycobacterium sp.
AGCGTGACGCTGCGGGGCGTGGTCCGCCGGACATCCACCACCTTGGCGCGCGGCTGGCCCGACGTCCAGGTGGGCGTGACAAGCTCGGTGTAGCGGTCCACGCCGTGCGGGCCGGTGAGCAGGTCGACGAGGTCAGAACTCAGGACTCGCTTGGCGAACGTCCGAGTGAAAGTTTGAGTGAACATGTGTACACCGTGTCATCGTTCTGCGCAGGTGGTCAAGGGTTTCGGCAGCCTTGTGTTACGGTTCACATAGTGAACAGTCGTACTCCTGGCTCACACTCGCGGCGATCGGGCCAGGACAAGGCCCGCGATCGAGGGCGCGAGAGCCCTTCTCGTGAGGAGCGCAAGGAAGGGACGCGGCGTGCCATCATCGCCGCGGCGCTCAAGGCGCTCAACGACCGCAGCTTCAGCGGCCTGAGCCTGCGTGAGGTGACGCGCGAGGCCGGTATCGTGCCCGCGGCGTTCTATCGGCACTTCGAGTCGATGGAGGCGCTCGGCCTGGTGCTGATCGATGAATCGTTCCGCAGCCTGCGCGATACGCTGCGCGGCGCGCGCGCCGGAAAGTTGGACCCGAACCGGGTGATCGAATCCTCCGTTGAAATCCTGGTCGGCAGTGTCGCCGACGAGCGTGAGCACTGGCGCTTCATCTCCCGGGAACGCTCAACCGGCGTGTCGGTGCTGCGTTATGCGATACGCACCGAGATTCGGCTGATCACCTCGGAGCTGGCCACCGACCTGGCGCGCTTTCCGCGACTCAACCAATGGAGTACCGAGGATCTCAACGTGTTGGCCAGCCTTTTCGTCAACGCGATGATCGTCACGGCCGAGGCCATCGAGGATGCACAGGGCGCCGATGCGCTCAAGGAAATCGACCGGATCGCGGTCAAACAGCTGCGCATGATCGCCATCGGCGTCGCTGGTTGGAAAAGCGACCCCTGATCACTCGTCGACGACGGTGAAAAGCGAACTCCCATCCTCGGGGGCTCCGTCCACCTGACCGCGGTGTGCGCGCGCAGGACGGTCATCATCGGGCTCGCCGGCTGGGATAGCGCGTTCGGTCACCTCGGGCTCTTCGGCGGCCAGTCGGGCGTCCAGGGATTCCCCCTCGCGTTCTTCGCGGGCCGTCATCCCGAATTTGTCGGCTTCGGACCAATCGTCGGGCGGGTCGACGACGATGTCACCGTCGTCGTTGCGCAGTTCATCGGAGTCGGTCGATTCGCTGGGGTCCAGGGTGTCGTCGGGTCCGGTCATTCGCCACGGTTGCCCGTAGGGTTTGGCGGCTAAACCCTGCTGGGCCAATGGTGGCGACCCGCTGCACCCGGCTTGCGCCGCGCTGGCGATCGCCACTGGCCCAATGGTGGCGACCCGCTGCTAGCCGATGGTGAGCGGGTAACCGCCGCACACTTTGAGGGTTTCACCGGTGATGAACGACGCCTCGTCTGAACACAGGTAGAGCATGGCGGACACAACGTCATCCATAGTGCAGATCCGGTGTACCAGTTGCAGCTCATGGACGTAGCCGTCGACCAGCGCACGCGGCACGTCGGCGAGCGCGCTCTCGGTGTTTGTCAGCCCGGGCGCTATTGCGTTGACCCGGATCAGGTCGGGCGACAGCTCGGAGGCGAAGGCAACGGTCAAGCCACGCACCGCAAGCTTGGACACACCATAGGGCGTGCCGCTGCTGAAACCCGCCGTCGACGACATGTTGAGCACCACACCCCCGCCGCGTTCTCGCATCGAATCACGGCATGCCAGAGTGCAATTGATGACACCCATCATGTTCACGTCGAACAGGCCGCGCAGGTCGTCGCGGGAAAGCGCACCGAACGGCTGGTTATACTTCATCAGGTGTCGACCGGCGTTGTTGATGAGAATGTCAATGCCGCCGAACTTTTCGATCGCGGCGGCGACGGCCGCATCGACCTGGTGTTCGTCCGCGACGTCGCAAGGCACCGCGATCGCTTGAGCACCAACAGATATCAATTCAGCAGCGGTCCGCTGCGCGCCCTCGGTATCGATCTCGGCGATCACAACGCCGGCCCCCTGCGCGGTCAGCGCCTTGGCGAATGCCCGCCCAAGCCCGACCGCGCCGCCCGTGATGAAAGCGGACTTTTTCGCAAACCGCAATGTGCTCAACGCGGGTCCCGCCACATCGGCCATATCGTCGGGCCGCCGTCGGGCAGCACGATCTCCCCGGTGACGGTGAACCCGAAACGTTCGTAGTAGGGCACATTTTCGGGCTTGCTGGACTCGAGATAGGCCGGACAATACTCGGCATCGCAGCGCTCCAGCCGTGAGCGCATCAGCACCTGCCCGAAGCCACGGCCCCGGACTGACGGGTCGCTGCCGATAACAGCCAGATACCAGTGCGGCTCCTCGGGATGTAGGTGCTTCATCATTTCCTGCATCCCGCGCGCCCGCGCCGTGCGAAGGCCGAATACTCGCAGGAATGTCGGGGTCTGGGCCAGCTGCGCCCGCCGCGATTCTCGCCATTGATTCGGCGGATCCCATAGCGCCGCCGCACCGATGTCGGGACCATCACACGCCACCTCCACGCCGCCGCGCGCCAGATGGTGGTGGCGGGTCATGGTCGCGAACAACCGGGACAGACCGGCGACCCGCGCGCTGACATCGGGCAACAGCCAAACGGAGACTGGATCGTCGAAGAAGGCCCGGCCCAGCGTGCGTCCCAATTCACCGACATCGGATTTTTGCGCAGGGCGCACCTGAGGCGTCATTTCACCGAGGTTAGTGCGTTGCGGGTCACCGCGGATCCCGCCACATCGGCCACATCGTCGGCCCACCATCGGCAAGCACGATCTCACCGGTCACCGTAAAGCCGAAACGCGTGTAATAAGGCACATTTTCGGCTTTGGTCGACTCCAGATAAGCCGGACAGTACTCGGCATCACAACGCTCCAGCCGCGACCGCATGAGTGCCTGCCCAAAACCCTTTCCGCGGACATCCGGATCGCTGCCGATCGCGGCCAGGTACCAGTGCGGTTCTTCGGGGTGCGCGCGCTTCATCGCCTCCTGCACGGCGCGTCCCTGCGCGGTACGAAAGCCGAACACCCGCAGAAACGACGGGGTCTGCATTAGCTGCTCCCAGGGCGAGTCCCGCCATTGATCAGGCGGATCCCACAATGCCGCCGCGCCGATGTCCGGCCCACCGCACGCCACCTCGACGCCGCCCGCGGCCAGATGGTGGTGGCGAGTCATGGTCGCGAACAACCGATTCAGCTTGGCCAATCTCGTTTCAGCGTCGGGAAGTATCCACGTCATGATCGGATCGTCATAGAACGCACGGGCCATGGTCTGTGACAAATCAGCGATGTCCGCCTTCTTCGCCGGGCGCACCTGCGGGCTCATCTCACCCAGGCTAGACGGTTGTCCTACCGCTACCACCCGGCAACCGTGGCACAGGCATTCGCCTCGCTGGCAATCCTGCGCCCGGGCCGGATTTTTCTCGGCGTAGGCACCGGTGAACGGCCTAAACGAACAAGCCGCCACCGATTTTTATGGCACTTACGCCGAGCGCCACGACCGGCTTGTTGAGGCGATCGGACCGATCCGCCAATTTTGGGGCGGCGAGCGAATTTCGTTCGCGGGGAGAAATTTTCACACCAATGCGTTGCTCTATGACGTGCCGGCCACGCCGTCACCTATCTTCGTGGCCGCCGGCGGACCCGAGAGCGCGACGTTGGCCGGTCAACACGGCGATGGCTGGATCGCCCAGGCCCACGACATCAGGGACCCGAAATTGCTTGCCGCATTTCAGTCGGGCGCGCAACAGGCCGGAGCCGTGCCCGTCCTGCACTTCCCCCAGGACGACCCCACCACAGCAATCGACTTCTACCGCACCACCGTCCTGCCGAAGCTGCACTGACTATTGTCCGACCAACATTGATCTTGTTGCTCTGGAACATCTTTCGGACATTCTGCGTCATGACCAGATTTTTGGTTCCACATAGCTGCGCTGCCGGTTCGCTTTCTCACCGTATCGGCCTACACGGAGCTCAGCGTGCCTTCGGCGCGATCGAGGGGCATCGGCATGACCGATGACATCGGGCTACTCCATCAGCGGATAGCGGACTTGGCGCGCGAACTGCACAACCGGCCCGGCGCCGACAGCCAGGCCGTGATCGACCAGTTGATCGTTGAGGCCGCACAGACGATTCCCGGCGCACAGTACGCGGGCCTGCCCGTCGTCAGCCGGCGAGGTGAAATCCCACCCAGGCCAGCACCCATCGGTGGCCGACGTTGCTCGACGATATTCAACGGCGATACTCCGAAGGTCCGTGTCTTCTTGCCGCGTGGGATCACCACACGGTGCACGCCGAGGACCTATCGGTGGATACCCGTTGGCCGCAATACCGGCGCGCCGCGGTTGCCGAGACACCAGTGCGTTCGATCCTGGCGTTCGAGTTGTTCACCAGCAACCAGACGCTCGGCGCACTCAACGTCTATGCCGACGCGCCGGGCGCATTCGACGCCGAAGCCGTGGAAATCGGCATTGTCTTCGCGACGCACGCCGCGCTGGTATGGGACAGCGTCCGGCGGGAACACAGCTTTCAGAGTGCCCTGGCCAGCCGTGACCTCATCGGCCAGGCCAAAGGCATGCTGATGCAGCAGTTCAACGTCGATGCCGTGCGAGCGTTCCAACTCCTCAAGCGCCTTTCACAGGAAACCAATGCGCAGCTGGTCGACATTGCACGCCGGGTAGTCGAACGGCGAAACGCACCCCTGGCAGGCGGCAACATTGACCTTGATTCGGGCGAAACACTGACTGCAGCAAATTAATTCGTGTCAGTCGGAGGCCATGGCCCGATAGCCTTCGCGCACGCTCGGATAGCGGGGCCGCCACGGTGTCGCCGCCTTGAATCGACCGTTGCTCACGCGCAGGGAACGCGTCAACGAAGTAGCACGGTCACCGAGCAGCAGCACCGCCCGACCCGGTCCGGTCAACCGGGGTGTCACCCCGGTCGCGGCGGCGATCGACGCGGCGTGGGCGCGTTTCGTGACGGGTTCGTCGTCGACGATGTTGTACGTACCCGCTTGGCACACCAGAGCTTCGACCACAGCCGCAGCCGCATCGACCAAGTGAATCGACGACATGTACGTATCCCCCCGCCCGGCCACAAATCCAATGTGCCGGCGCGCCAGCGCCAAGATCTGTGCACTGTGCGCTGCCCCGACGCCGTAGAACAAGCCGAACCGCAGGATGACGGACTCACCGCCGGAGGCATCGAATCGGCACGCACTGGCCTCGGCGGCATGGTTACCGGCGGCGATCGGATAGTCATCGACCGGAGCGCCCTCGGCAATCCAGCGGTCGCCGGCGTCCCGGTAGATCATCGCCACCGATTCCTGCACCACCCGCGGCACCTGTGCGTCCAGCGCGGCGTCAACCACCGCGGCCGAGCCCTCGGTACGGATTCGGTGGCACTCGGACCACGCCGATCGGAACATGAACCGGGCGGTGGGCGGCAGAGCCGTGGCGAGGTTGACGACGGCGTCGTGGCCGTCGAACGCACCCGCCAACGCACGCCGCTCGAACAGCGATACGCTGACCGGAGTCGCACCCTGACCGCGCAGCAGGTGCGCTTTGGCGTCGCTGCGCGCCAATGCGGTGACCTGATGCCCGGCAGCGACCAGGGCGGGCACGGCACACCCCCCGATCGCTCCGGTAGCACCGGTGACGAACACTTCCATACCGATGCGCCACTCCTGACGATCCCCTCACAAAACTACTACGTAGTGTAGTAATACCGGCCGTCGAGGGCAAGACACATACGATGGTGTCGCTCTCTCAACGATTCCGGTGCAGTGCTGCGCCGGGGAACGGTGGCCAACGGTGTGGGACTTCGAAACCGACCCGGAATACCAGTCGAAACTGGACTGGGTCGAAGGATTCATGGTCGACGAACTCGAACCGCTCGACCTCGTCGCACTCGATCCCTACGACAAGAACAACGCTGAGATGATGGCGGTCCTGCGGCCGTTGCAGCAGCAGGTGAAGGACCAGGGATTGTGGGCGGCCCACCTGACGCCCGAACTAGGCGGGCAGGGTTTCGGTC
Organism: Mycobacterium sp.; assembly: GCA_032162865.1. Lineage (GTDB taxonomy): Bacteria > Actinomycetota > Actinomycetes > Mycobacteriales > Mycobacteriaceae > Mycobacterium. The sequence continues at coordinate 6,080 of JAVROG010000292.1, forward strand.
AGGTCAAGCTGGCGCTGCTCAACGAAATTCTCGGGCGCTCACGCTGGGCGCCTTCGGTGTTCGGCTGCCAGGCACCGGACTCTGGCAACGCTGAGATTTTGGCGTTGTTCGGCACCGATGCACAGAAGGCCCGCTACCTGCAGCCCTTGCTCGACGGCGAAATCACCTCGTGCTATTCGATGACCGAGCCGCAAGGCGGCTCCGACCCCGGGATGTTCGTCACCGCAGCGGTCCGTGACGGCGAAGACTGGATCATCAACGGCGAGAAGTGGTTTTCCAGCAACGCCAAACACGCTTCATTCTTCATCGTCATGGCCGTCACCAATCCCGAAGGCCGCACCTACGAGAAGATGTCGCTGTTCATCGTTCCGGCCGAGACACCGGGCATCGAGATCTTGCGCAATGTCGGTGTGGGAGTTGAATCCTCCAAGCGCGCCAGCCACGGCTACGTCCGCTATAAGGATGTCAGGGTGCCGGCCGATCACGTGCTCGGTGGCGAGGGCCAAGCTTTCATGATCGCCCAGACCCGGCTCGGTGGCGGACGCATCCATCACGCGATGCGCACAATTGCGTTGGCGCGCAGGGCCTTCGACATGATGTGTGAGCGGGCGGTATCACGACAGACCAGACACGGACGACTGTCCGACCTGCAGATGACGCAGGAGAAGGTCGCCGACAGCTGGATCCAGATCGAGCAATTCCGGCTTCTGGTGCTGCGCACCGCGTGGCTGATCGACAAACATCACGACTACCAGAAAGTGCGTCGTGACATCGCGGCCGTGAAGGTCGCCATGCCCACGGTGTTGCACGACGTGGCACAACGCGCTCTGCATCTGCACGGCGCGCTCGGCGTTTCCGACGAGATGCCGTTCGTCAAGATGCTGGTGGCCGCCGAGTCCCTGGGCATCGCCGACGGCGCGACCGAGTTACACAAGATGACGGTGGCACGCCGCACGCTGCGTGAATACCAGCCTGTGACAACGCCTTTCCCGTCTCAACACATACCGACCCGAAAGGCCGAGGCAGAGGCACGGTTAGCCGCACGCCTAGAACACTCCATCGCCGAATTCTGACGCGATCAGGTGATGTAGCGCACGATGCTCTCGGCCACGCAGGCGGGCTTGGCCGACCCGTCAATCTCCACGGTGGTCGAAACGATCGCCTGCACGGCTCCGTTACCGACGTCATCGACGCTGACCAACGAACTCGTCGCGCGCACCCGGGAACCCACCGGCACCGGTGCGGGGAAGCGAACCTTGTTCAGGCCGTAGTTGATTGCCAGCTTGATGCCGTTGACGGTGTACATGTCGTGCTGCAGCCGCGGCAGCAGCGACAAGGTCATGAACCCATGCGCAATGGTCTTGCCGAACGGACCCTTGGCGGCCCGCTCCGGGTCGACGTGGATCCACTGGTGATCACCGGTCGCATCGGCGAACAGGTTGACCTCTTCCTGACTGATCGTCACCCAGTCGCTCTGCCCGATGGTCTCGCCCGCGGCGGCGGTGAGGTCGGCGACTGACTCGAAGGTGCGCATGGTCTCTCCTCTGTTTCTCATGGCGGCGAGCCGCTGCGCCCCGCTAGGCGGACCTGGCACTCACCGCTGGGTCTGATGGTGGTGAGCTGCTGCGCCCCGCTCGCGGGCCTTTCACTCACCACCCGGGGTATGTATAGAACTTATGCGGCTCCTTCTGATCGCTGACACGCACGTCCCGAAACGGGCACGCAACCTGCCGGCACAGGTGTGGGACGAGGTCGCAAGGGCTGACGTGGTGCTTCATGCCGGCGACTGGGTGACCCCTGAACTGCTCGACGAGCTCGAAATCAGGGCGGCGCGGCTGATCGCATGCTGGGGAAACAACGACGGCGACCAACTGCGGTCAAGGCTGCCGGAACGCGCTGATGCCGAACTGGGCGGACTGCACTTCACCGTGGTGCACGAGACGGGTGCTGCGGGCGGCCGCGAGGCGCGCATGTCGCGGCTCTACCCCGACACCGACGTGCTGGTCTTCGGCCACAGCCACATTCCGTGGGACACGACGACACCGTCCGGCCTCCGGCTGCTGAACCCGGGTTCGCCGACCGACCGGCGCAGGCAACCCCATTGCACCTACATGATCGTCACGGCGAAGGGCGGCGCGCTGACCAGCGTTGTTTTACACACGATCAACAGATAGCTCGGCTACAGAGGTATTATGTTGGGAGTGATCACACATTCCGCGCTCGCCGCCGACGTACCGCGGATTCTGGGCAGGTTCCGCCGGCAGCTGCGGCGCGCCGCCGGCAATGGGTACGCGCCGGGCCAGCTCTCCGAATCGCAGGCCGAGCTATTGCGGCTGGTCTCGCATCGTCCCGGGGTGTCGGTCAGCGTCGCCGCCGCCGAACTCGGGCTGGTGCCGAACACCGCCTCCACGCTGGTGTCCAAGTTGTCCTGCGCCGGCCTGCTGGAACGGACGACCGACCCCGGCGACCGTCGGATCAGCCGCTTGCGCCTCACCGAGTCGGCTCAGCAGGTCATGGACGCGACGGCGGCGGCACGGCGCGCGGTACTCGCCGACCTGCTCGATGAGCTTGACGACCACCAGACCGGGGTATTGGGGAAGGGATTGGAGGTCCTCGAAGAGATGACCAGGAAGCTGCAGGAGCGATCCACATGACCCAGGCGATCGATTGCCAGCACCTGACCTATCGCTACGGCCAGCACCTTGCTGTCGACGACGTGACATTTGAGGTGTGGCCCGGAGAGACGATGGGCCTGCTGGGGCCCAACGGTGCCGGCAAGACGACGGTGGTGCGCGTGCTGACCACGCTGGCCCCGGTCCAGCATGGCGAACTGCGGATCTTCGGGCTTGATGCCCGACGCCAAACGATCGATATCCGGAGCAACATCGGCTATGTCCCACAACAACTTTCGATTGAGAAAGCACTGACCGGCCGGCAGAATGTGGCGTGGTTCGCCCGGTTGTACGGCGTCCCCCCCGCTGATCGCGTCGACCGCGTCGACCAGGCGCTGGGGGCGATGGACCTGCTCGACGTGGCCGACCGACTGGCATCGAGCTACTCCGGCGGTATGGTGCGCCGGCTGGAGGTGGCACAGGCTCTGGTCAACCGGCCGTCGCTGCTGGTGCTCGACGAGCCGACCGTCGGCCTCGACCCGATCGCGCGGGACGGCGTATGGCGGCAGGTCCGGCAGATGCAGGAGCAGTTCGGCATGACCGTGTTGCTGACCACCCATTACATGGAAGAGGCGGACGCGCTGTGCGACCGGGTGGCGCTGATGCATAACGGCGCGCTGCAGGCGGTCGGAACACCTGAAGAATTGAAGGCCACCGTGGGGCCCGAGGCCACCCTCGAAGACGTGTTCCGCCACTATTCCGCGTCCGACCTCGACGGTCCGACGGCAGATATGCGCGAAATACGTTCCAGCAGAAGGGGTGAACGCCATGTCGGTTGACCGGGCCGACCCGCCTGTCGAGGTGCACCTAGTCGGTGCGCCGCACGGATTAGACCGGGTAAGAGCAACATTGAGCCGTGTCGGCGCGTTCGCGATCGTCGAGCTGCAGAAGTTGCGCCACGACCGGACCGAACTCGTGACCCGGATGGTGCAGCCCGCGCTGTGGCTGCTGATCTTCGGCACCACCTTCAGCCACCTGCGTGTCATCGACACCGGGTCGGTGTCCTATCTGGCATTTCTGGCACCCGGAATCATCGCCCAGTCAGCGCTGTTCATCTCCATTTTCTATGGCATCCAGATCATTTGGGATCGCGACGCCGGTGTCCTGGCCAAGCTCATGGTGACTCCGGCTCCCGCGTCGGCCCTCATCACCGGCAAGGCCTTTGCCGCTGGTGTGCGGTCGGTGGCACAGGTCGTCGGCGTGCTTGTGCTGGCCTATGCGATGCGCATCGGATTGACGGCCAATCCGTTGCGGATCCTTGCGGCGATGGGTGCTGTCATGCTCGGTGCGGCGTTCTTCGCCTGTCTATCAATGACATTGGCGGGCCTGGTGCGCAGCCGCGACCGCCTTATGGGCATCGGTCAGGCCATCACAATGCCGTTGTTCTTCGCTTCCAACGCGCTTTACCCGGTCGACGTGATGCCGGCCTGGTTGCGCATGCTGAGCAAGGTCAACCCGCTGAGCTACGAGGTCGATGTGTTGCGAGCGTTGCTGATCGGCACCCCGTTCCATGCCATGGACATCGTGGTGCTGGCGGTCGCTGCGGTAATCGGAATCATCACGGCATCAAAGCTTTTGCGCCGACTGGTCGCCTAGCGAAGTTACGGCGCGATAGTGCACCCGCCATCGCGTCAGAAGACAGTGGAACGCATTCGGCGGCCAATCGTTACCCGAATGCGACCACGCGAGCGCGGTGTCCGGCCCGAATCCTAATCGTTAGCCAACCGCTACCTACCCCTTCGGCCGCGACAGCCGAGTCGGGTCTACCAATTGTGTTTCACTCGCCCAGAACAGATTCCACCGCACGAGCGGCAGATGAAAGTTGGGATGGGTAGAAACGATGAATTTCGTCGCAAAGCTGCGTAGCGCAGCGACAACCACGCCTCGCAGGCTGGCTATCGCCGCTGCGGGGGCCGCCATGCTGACCGGTCTCATCAGTGCAGGCGGCGGATCGGCGACCGCTGGCGCATTCTCCCGCCCGGGTCTTCCGGTGGAATATCTGGATGTTCCCTCACCATCGATGGGTCGCAACATCAAGGTCGAATACCAGGCCGGCGGACCACACGCCGTCTACCTGCTGGACGGCCTGCGCGCCCAGGAGGACTACAGCGGCTGGGACATCAATACCCCGGCCTTCGAGGAGTTCTACCAATCCGGGCTCTCGGTGATCATGCCCGTCGGTGGCCAGTCCAGCTTCTACAGCGACTGGTACCAGCCTTCGCAGGGCAACGGGCAGAACTACACCTACAAGTGGGAGACCTTCCTGACCCGCGAAATGCCCGCGTATCTGCAGGCCAACAAGGGTGTTTCACCGGCAGGCAACGCAGCGGTGGGGCTGTCGATGTCCGGCGGTTCCGCTCTGACCATGGCCGCCTACTACCCGCAGATGTTCCCGTACGCCGCGTCGCTGTCGGGTTTCCTCAACCCGGCCGACGGCTGGTGGCCGACGCTGATCGGTCTGGCGATGAATGACGCCGGCGGATATAACGCGAACAGCATGTGGGGTCCGTCCAGCGACCCGGCCTGGAAGCGCAATGACCCGATGCTCCAGATCCCGCGCCTGGTCGCCAACAACACCAGGATCTGGGTCTACTGCGGTAACGGCACCCCGAGTGACCTCGGCGGCGACAACATGCCGGCCAAGTTTCTCGAGGGTCTCACCCTGCGCACCAACCAGCAGTTCCAGCAGACTTACGCGGCCACCGGTGGCCGAAACGGGGTGTTCAACTTCCCGGGTAACGGAACCCACTCGTGGAGCTACTGGAACCAGCAGCTGGTCGCCATGAAGCCCGACATGCTGCAGGTGCTCAATGCGGTCAACGCGCCCCCGCCGCCCCCGCCCGCCGGGCCAACCGCATGATCCAGCAATAACACACCAGACCACATCGGCAGCAGCGCAACGGCCAGCGCTGCTGCCGATGTTCCTTTGTCGACGGCCCGGGGTCTGATCCAGCAGGCTTAATCCAGCAGGCCGCGCCGGTCGGCATGCAGATACGTGTAGCAGGTGGTCACCGCGCACACGAACGCCGCGACACCGAGCATCTGCGTACCGCTGACAAGCAGGCTGATGGCACCGCCGACCGCGGCGCCCGCAACAAAGCTGCTGAACAGCAGGAAGTAGCCGAGCCAGTCCTCGACCTTCCCGCCGGCGATGTGACGTTCGATGCCCTGACCCAGCTTGACCAGGGTGCCGGTCACATAGCTCAGCGGCACCGACACCTCGCCGTCCTTGACAAAGGATGTGTTCAGCGCGCCAATCCCGAAGACCACGAACATGATTGGCACAAAGTCGAGGAGGGACTGCTCCCAACCGCCCAGCACGATGTCGAGCGCGGTGGCGAATACCAGGGAGAAGGTGGTCAGCACGGTGGGGCCGTGCGGATGCTCCACCCAGTAGCGCCGCCTGCACACCGAGGACACCACCACACCGGCCACAAAGCAGAGCAGCAGCGTGCCCGCGCTCAGCGACAGCACCGTGTCGTCCCGGAACACACCCAGCACGGCGCGCTGGGCATTGCCCGTCATGAACGTGACGAAATATCCCTCGGAATGCGTGAACGCGGTGGCTCCCAGCACCCCGGCCAGCCCGGCCAGCAACCAGGAGAGCCTGGCCTCGCTGTCGTAAACGTCCCTATCAAGCTTCACGACGCGGGGCTGAACTTTCCAGAGCAGATATGCACGCTCACATCATGCCGTGAGCAGGCGCGCGATCGACCTCAGTGGGATCGGCAGCCAGTTGGGCCGGTGCCGCGACTCGTATCCCGTCTCGTAGACCGCCTTGTCGAGTTCGTAGGCGGCAAGCACGAGTGCCGAGTCCCGCGGGTCGGTTCCCGAGGCGGCCGCATACCCATCGCAGAACGCGGCGCGATTGCGTTCGACCCATTCCCGGGCGCGCGCGGCAAGCATTTTGTCGCCGCCCTGGTCCACCAGCGGCCCGTAGGCGGCGTATTCGAAGGAACGCAGCACCCCGGCCACGTCGCGCAGCGGTGAATCAGGTGCCCGCCGCTCGCTCAGCGGCTGGCCCGGCTCCCCTTCAAAGTCGATCAGCACCCAACTCTCGGGCGTGCGCAGCACCTGTCCGAGATGCAGGTCGCCGTGCACCCGCTGAACGGTGATCGGCTCATCGGCGAGCTTGCCGAAACGCTCTTCGATCGTGGCGACGTACTCACCCAGTTCGGGCACGGTCTCCCCGGCCGACGACAGCCGCGCGAGCACAGTGTCCACCGGGAAGGTGGCCTGTGCCGTTCCGAGACTCTCGGCCAGCGTGGCGTGCACAGAAGCGACGGCCTCGCCGAGGCGATACGACTCGCCGGCAAAGTCGCCGCCGACTTCATAGGCGTACAGGTCGCCCTCGGCGAACAGGTCACGCACGCTGGCGGTGGCCATCGCCCAGCCTTCGGCCGCATTGGCGGCGAAGGCGGTCACCATGCCCAACGGGTAGGCCTCATCAGGTGCGCCTTCCGGCCCCGCGATCTCGTAGTTACCCAACAGCCGGGCCACATGCGGGTTGGCGGCGCGCCCGAGCACCCGGTTGAGCTCGACATCGGGGTTGATTCCTTGGCTGACCCGGCGGAACACCTTGAAGATGGCGGCCGGCGGGCGGTCGAAGATCACGCTGGTGTTGCTCTGCTCAGCGTCGGAGACGCGTGGGTAGGCATCCAGCGGCAACTCGACGTCGGGCTCCTTGGTGAACGCCACTTCGATGCCCGACGAACCGCGAGTGACCGATTCCTCGATCAGCGACAGCAGAAATTGAGGTGCCTTGGAGTCGAAAAGCGCATCGAAACCGGTGTGGTCGTCGGCAGAGCCGATGGTGGCCTGGGTGCTGAATTCGGATACCGGCTCGGAGTCCCAGCGGACGATCACCTGGTAGCGCTCGGTGAAGCCGTCGGTGTAGGCGACGTCGACCAGCACCAGATCCAGACCGTCGCGCAACGGCACGACGACTGCAGCATCCGCAGCGGACAGATCGCGATTGCGTCCGGCATACCAACGTTGCTGCGGAAGCCACGCCGACCAGGGCAGCTTGGCCGCCAGCGTGCCTGTGGGGGTCATCGGTCCTCCTCGGATGCGGATAACTGGAACCAGTAGAACCCGTGTCCTGGAAGCGTCAGCAAGTAGGGCAGGTGCCCGATCCTGGGGAATTCCACCTGGCCGGTCAGCTCGACGGGCGTGTAACTGTTCCACTGCTGCAGGTTCAGTTCGATTGGCTGGGGGAAGCGCGACAAGTTGTTCACGCACAGCACGACGTCGCCTTCCTCGCCGTTTTCGCCGCGGGTTTCCCGCACAAAGACCAACACCGACGGGTTGGACCCGCCCAGTTCCTGAAATGACCCCACGGCGAACGCGTCGTGGCGACGCCGCACTGCCAGCATGGTGCGGGTCCAGTTGAGCAGCGACGTCGACGTGTCTCGCTGCGCCTCGACATTGACCGCCTGGTAGCCGTAGACGGAGTCCTGGCTGGCCGGTAGGAACAGCCGTCCCGGGTTGGCGGTGGAGAATCCGGCATTGCGGTCCGGTGTCCACTGCATCGGGGTCCGCACCCCGTCGCGGTCACCCAGCCAGATCACGTCGCCCATCCCGATCTCGTCGCCGTAATACAGCACGGGGGAGCCCGGCAGCGACAACAGCAGCGCGTTGAACAACCGCATCTGGTTGAAGTCGTTCTCCAACAGCGGCGCGAGTCGGCGGCGGATGCCGACGTTGGCCTTCATCCGCGGATCCTTCGCGTACTCGGAGTACATGTAGTCGCGTTCTTCGTCACTGACCATTTCCAGGGTCAGTTCGTCGTGATTACGCAGGAAGATTCCCCATTGGGCCAGGTCCGGGATGGCCGGGGTCTGGGCCAGGATCTCCGAGATCGGAAAGCGCGATTCGCGGCGCACCGCCATGAAGATGCGCGGCATCAGCGGGAAGTGGAAGGCCATGTGGCATTCGTCGCCGCCGGTGCTGGGGTCGCCGAAGTACTCGACGACGTCGGCGGGCCACTGGTTGGCTTCGGCGAGCAGCACCCGACCCGGAAATTCGTCGTCCACCACCTTGCGGCACCGCTTGAGGAAGGCGTGGGTCTCGGGCAGGTTCTCGCAGTTGGTGCCCTCACGCTCGAACAGGTAGGGCACGGCGTCCAGCCGAAACCCGTCGATACCCAGCCCGAGCCAGAAGCGCAGGGTGTCGATCATCGCCTCCTGCACGGCGGGATTGTCGTAGTTCAGATCCGGTTGGTGGGAGAAGAAGCGGTGCCAGTAGAACTGCCGGCGGACCGGATCGAAGGTCCAGTTCGACTCTTCGGTGTCGACGAAGATGATCCGGGCATCGGTGTACTTATCGCTGGTGTCGCTCCACACGTAGAAGTCGCCGTAGGGCCCGTCGGGGTCGCGTCGGGATTCCTGAAACCACGGGTGCGACTCAGATGTGTGGTTCATCACCAAGTCGGTGATGACGCGGATACCCCGCTGGTGGGCCTGGTCGATCAGTGCGACGAAATCCTCGACGGTGCCGAACTCGGGCAGCACCTTGTAGAAGTCACGGATGTCGTACCCGCCGTCGCGCAGCGGGGAGTCGTAGAACGGCGGCAACCAGAGGCAGTCGACGCCGAGCCACTGCAGGTAGTCCAAGCGGTCGATCAGTCCCCGCAGATCACCGGACCCGTCGGCATTCGAGTCGAAGAACGCCCGGACCAGCACCTCGTAGAACACGGCGTGTTTGAACCACGTCGGGTCCGCCGGCAACGCCGCGGCACTGTCGTAGTCCTTGGCGGTCGGATGTTCGACCACACCTCCCTCGACGTGACTGCCATCTGCGGGATGGTGCGCGTAATCGTGCCTTGCGGGCTCCATCGCGTCGTTCATCAAATCCACGATGCCACGGGTACCCGACGCGCCTCTTTAAGAATCACACGAGGCAACATGTTCCGTACCCGACAGTGAATCACGGTTAATACCAAATGAATTGGCCTACCGCAACTCCCGGCCCGCCGCCCGATCAGGCCGGGGGGCCCTCCGCCAGCGTCACGTTTTCAGTGCGCGCTACCCCGGACTTGGAGGTAAAGCTGATAGCGACGATGTCGCCGGGGTGGTGGCCGTTGAGAGCGTCCGACATTGCGGTGGCCGAGTTGATCGGCTGGTTGTCCAGCGCGGTGATCAGGTCACCGTTGGCGATCCCGACCGATGCGGCGGGAGCGCTGCCGACCACTCGCTGGACCCGTGCGCCACTGCCGTTGTTGTCGACCACGCCCAGGCCGAGGAACGCCGTCGGTCCGATGTGGACCGTGCCGCCCCCGCCGCCTCCCCGGATCTGGTTGGCGACGCTTATCGCGGTACCGATCGGGATGGCGAAGCCCTGCCCGCCCTGCGACATCTGGAAGTTCTCCGAAGCGGCGGTGTTCATACCGACCACCTGTCCGCTGCCGTTGACCACCGGGCCGCCCGAATCACCGGGCTGGATCGCACCGCTGAACTGGATTAGGCCGTTCAGCGTCTCCGCGGCACCGGTCAGGGAGTCCGAGGCGGCAACGGTCTGACCGACGGCGATCACGTTGCCGGCCACCGCACGCGGCGTCCCACCCTGACCACCGGTGTTACCCATCGCCACGACTGGCTCACCGACCGAAACCCCGCCGCCGATTGCAGCGGCGGGCAGGCCGCCGGCGCCGCGCAGCTGCAGCACCGCGACGTCCTGGGTGCGGTCGTAACCGATCACGTCGACACCGTAGGTGCGCCCGTCACCGACGCTGAACGCGCTGATGTCGGTGGCGCCCGAGATCACATGGTTGTTGGTCAGCACGACGCCGTTGGGGTCGATGATGATGCCGGTGCCGGCGCCTACCGCATTGTTGTAACCCAGTTTGGTGTTGATATTGACCACCTGCGGACCCACCTGGCCGACCAGCGCCGACGGATCCAGCGGAACAGAGGGATAGTCCTTGAGCGGCGCCGCATGGGCGGGCGCTGGCGGAGTTGCCAGGCTCAGTCCGCCGACTAGAACCAACACGGCGACCAACCATGGCCACCCGTATGTGCGGTGGCGTGATTTGCTCATCCCGTAATCCTCCTGC
>JAVROG010000293.1:0-8525 GCA_032162865.1 Mycobacterium sp.
GCGACGAGATGTGGGTCTGCAGGGCCTTCGCGGCGGTGCGTGGCGGATCCTCGCCCCATAGCAACTCGACGAGGGTGTCGGCCGACACCACCGAACCGCAGCGCAGTCCGAGCATCGTGAGGATGGCGCGCGGCTTGGCGCCCGGGATTGTGACGGGCGCGTCGTCCTGACGGACCTGGAGCGGTCCCAAAACCCCCAGTTCCACCGATGAAAGGGTACTCACGTCAGCCATCGTCGGTAGAGCAATTCAACGTATGGTCAAGATCGAGTAAAGACTCCGCGCTGGATGCCCACGGAGCAGGCGACCACCCGGCGGGTTGGGTCGGCATCATCGGCGTCAGCGTGGGTGTTGACAGCGTCGGCGTATCGGTCTGTCATATCAGTACCGGCACTCGCATATTCGCGTGGCTATTTCGGGCTGTTTGCGGGTACCTCTACCGCACAGCGCGCCGGCAGATCGTTTGGGGCGGCTGTTTGACGAGGAGGCAAGTGAGATGACTGAGCGTTACACCACCACCGACGGAGGTGCCCCCGCACCCAGCGACAAGCAATCGCTGACGGTTGGCCCCGACGGCCCGATCTTGCTGCAGGATCACTACCTGATCGAGCAGATGGCCCAGTTCAACCGGGAGCGCATCCCGGAACGCCAGCCGCATGCCAAGGGGGGCGGCGCTTTCGGGCACTTCGAGGTGACCGGCGACGTAAGTAAGTACACCAGGGCTGCGGTATTCCAGCCGGGCACCAAGACCGACACGCTGATCAGGTTCTCCACCGTGGCAGGCGAGCGAGGCAGCCCAGACACGTGGCGCGACCCGCGCGGGTTCTCGCTGAAGTTCTACACGTCGGAGGGCAACTTCGACATGGTCGGCAACAACACGCCGGTCTTCTTCATGCGCGACCCGCTGAAGTTCCAGCACTTCATCCGATCCCAGAAGCGCATGGCGGCAACCAACCTGCGCGACCACAACATGCAGTGGGATTTCTGGAGCCTGGTCCCCGAGTCCGCGCACCAGGTGACCTGGTTGATGGGCGATCGTGGCATCCCCAAGAACTGGCGGCACATGAACGGCTACAGCAGCCACACCTACAGCTGGATCAACGCCTCCGACGAGATCTTCTGGGTGAAGTACCACTTCATCAGCGATCAGGGCATCGACTTCCTCACGCAGGAGGACGCCGACAGGCTGGCCGGTGAGGACGGCGACTACCACCAGCGCGATCTCTACGACACCATCGAGAGCGGCGACTTCCCCAGTTGGACGCTCAAGATGCAGATCATGCCGTTCGAAGAGGCCAAGACCTACCGGTTCAACCCCTTCGACCTCACGAAGGTGTGGCCGCACGGCGACTATCCGCTCATCGATGTCGGCAAGCTGACGTTGGACCGCAACGTCACCGACTATCACACCGAAATCGAGCAGGCGGCGTTCGAGCCGAACAACATCGTGCCCGGCACCGGACTGAGCCCGGACAAGATGCTGCTAGCCCGCGGCTTCTCCTACGCCGACGCGCACCGTGCCCGACTGGGCACCAACTACAAGCACATTCCGGTCAATACGCCGAAGGTGGAGGTCAACAGCTACTCCAAGGACGGTGCCATGCGGATGAAGAATGCGTCGGATCCGGTCTATGCGCCCAACTCCTTCGGCGGGCCGCACGCCGACCCGAATCGCGCCGCCGAGGTGCACTGGTTTGCCGACGGCGAGATGGTTCGCGCGGCTTACACGCTGCGCCCCGAGGACGACGACTGGGGCCAGGCCGGCACGTTGGTTCGCGAGGTCCTCGACGACGCAGCTCGGGATCGGCTGGCGCACAACATCATCGGACATGTCTCTGACGGTGTGCAGGAGCCGGTGTTGTCGCGGGTGTTCGAGTACTGGCGCAACGTGGACCCCGATCTCGGCAAGAAGGTCGAGGAGGGGGTCCGGGCGAACCTCGGCTGAAATCCATGGGCTGGCATGATCGAGCCCATGAGCATTGAAGTCGTTTACACCACCGCATCCACAGCGACGGGCGGGGGACGCGACGGCCACGTGAAGTCTGACGACGGCCGTATCGACCTGGAAACCCGTCCGCCCAAGGCGATGGGCGGCAACGGTGAGGGCACCAACCCCGAGCAGTTGTTCTCCGCCGGTTATGCCGCGTGCTTCCTGGGCGCGCTGCGATTGGTGGCGGGCAAGGCGAAGGTCAAGCTGGACGATGCCACCGATGTCACCGTCGAGATCGGGTTCGGCAAGGATTCCGAGGGCGGGTTCGGGCTGACCGGCAAGATCGTCGGTCACCTGCCCGGTCTGGAGCAGAGCGCGGCCGATGACCTGGTCCACCAGGCTCACCAGGTGTGCCCGTACTCCAAGGCCACTCGGGGCAATATCGACGTCGACATCTCGGCCAAGGTCTAGCCACACGTCGCAGCCGTGAGTGGGGCCTTCCTTCAAACCCGGCTGCGTGAAAATGTGTTGCTGCAAGCGAAGGTTTGCCAGGCTGGCAACGCCGGGCCTGCTGTCGGCGTGCTGACCGGCGTGACGCAGAACCCACTGGGCCAATAGCCGGGTAGAAATTGGGTACTTGTTTACCTCGTGCTGCGAAACGGACGGGAATATGTCGGGGCCTTCTGGAAGATGAAGTGATGGTGTTTATCTTTCGGATAGCTGCACATCCAGGTGGCCCGGAGGGATCGTGACATGACACGCATCGCCACTACCCCAGCGGCCCCGCAGCTGGCCGGGCATCAACCGGACGACACGGAGCTGACGGGTTCTGCGGCTGTCGCGCAGCACATCGCCGACGGCTGCCTGGTTGACGGCTCGCTGGGTCGCGTCGGGCTGGAGCTCGAGGCGCACTGCTTCGACCCCGAAGATCCGCTTCGCCGCCCGGGTTGGGACGAGATCAGCGATGTGCTCAAGTGGCTCAGTCCTCTGCCGGCAGGCAGCGCGATCAGCGTGGAACCTGGTGGTGCAGTGGAACTTTCAGGTCCGCCCGCCGACGGCGTGCTATCCGCGATAGATGGGATGACCCGCGATCAGGCGGTGTTGCGATCCGCCTTCGCCGACGCCGGACTGGGGCTGGTTTTCCTGGGTGCAGACCCGCTGCGGTCGCCCGCGAGGATCAACCCGGGCGCGCGTTACCGCGCGATGGAACAGTTCTTTGCCGCCAGCGACAGCGGGGCAGCGGGTGCGGCCATGATGACCTCGACGGCCTCGATCCAACTCAACCTCGATGCCGGACCGCAGGCGGGCTGGGCAGCGCGGGTGCGGCTGGCGCACGCGTTGGGGCCGACGATGATCGCGATCGCGGCCAACTCGCCGATGCTGGGCGGCGAGTTCACCGGCTGGCAGTCCACCCGTCAGTGGGTGTGGGGCCAGATGGACTCCGCGCGGTGCGGGCCGATTCTGAATGTCAGCGGTGACGATCCCGGCACCGACTGGGCCCGATATGCGCTGAAGGCGCCGGTGATGATGGTGCAAAGTCCCGATACTGCCGCGGTCACCCAACACGTGCCGTTTGCCGATTGGGTGGACGGCTTGGTCCTGCTGGGCGACCGCCGCCCCACCCTCGCCGATTTGGAATACCACCTGACCACGCTTTTCCCGCCAGTGCGGCCGCGGCAATGGCTGGAGATCCGCTACCTCGACAGTGTCCCCGACGCCGTCTGGCCGGTGCTGGTGTTCACGTTGGCGACTTTGCTCGACGATCCGGCTGCCGCCGACCTGGCGGCGGAGGCGGTTGAACCGGTGGCCACGGCCTGGGACATCGCGGCCCGGCTCGGGCTGCGCGATCGGCGGCTTTACGCGGCCGCCAACCGGTGTCTGGCCATCGCCGCCGAGCGGGCGCCGGCTGAGCTCACCGACGCGATGCAGCGGTTGATGCTCAACGTCGAAACCGGGCGATGTCCAGCCGACGACTTCTCCGACCGCGTCATCGAGCGCGGCATTGCTGCCACAGTTTCGCGGGCCGCGCGCGCAGCGCAAGGGGAGATGTGACGGCACGGGAATGGCTGGCCGGCGATCTGGAGCGGGCGCGCACGCGCACGTTGCGACTGGTTGATTTTGACGATGCTGAACTTCACCGGCAGTACGACCCGCTGATGAGTCCCTTGGTGTGGGACCTGGCGCACATCGGTCAACAGGAGGAACTGTGGTTGCTGCGCGGCGGCAACCCTGATCGGCCGGGACGGCTGCCACCCGAGATCGAGGGTCTCTACGACGCCTTCGTGCACTCCCGCGCCAGCCGGGTCGAGCTGCCACTGCTGTCCCCGGCGAAGGCGCGGTCGTTCTGCCGCACCGTCCGCGACGCGGCGCTGGACGCGCTGGACGCACTGGATGACCAGCCCGACGAGCAGTTCAAGTTCGGCCTGGTCGTCAGCCACGAGAATCAGCACGGCGAAACCATGCTGCAGGCACTGAACCTGCGCACCGGCGCGCCCCTGCTTGGGGAGACCAGCCCGGTGCCCGCGGGTCGGCCGGGTTTGACCGGAACGTCGGTGCTGGTGCCCGGCGGACCGTTCGTGCTGGGCGTGGACGCCGCCACCGAGCCGTACTCGCTGGATAACGAGCGTCCCGCGCACGTGGTCGACGTGCCCAGTTTCCGGATCGGCCAGGTCCCAGTCACTAACGCGGAATGGCAACACTTCGTCGAGGACGGCGGTTATGCGCAACCGCGCTGGTGGTCCGGTCGCGGTTGGCAGCATCGACAGCAAGCGGGTCTGACCGTGCCGCAGTTCTGGTCCGCCGATGGGCGCACCCGCACCCGGTTCGGCTACGTCGAGGACATCCCCGCCGATGAGCCGGTGCAGCATGTCTCGTACTTCGAGGCCGAGGCGTACGCAGCGTGGGCCGGCGCCCGCCTGCCCACCGAGATCGAATGGGAGAAAGCCTGCGCCTGGGATCCGGCGCGCGACTCGCGGCGACGTTATCCCTGGGGTGAAGACGAGCCGTCGGCCGACCGCGCCAACCTCGGTGGCACCACATTGCACCCCGCTCCCGTCGGCGCTTACCCAGCCGGTGCGTCGGCGTATGGGGCCGAGCAGATGCTGGGCGACGTCTGGGAATGGACCAGTTCGGCACTGCGTCCCTGGCCCGGGTTCGTGCCGATGATTTACGAGCGCTATTCGCAGCCATTCTTCGACGGCGACTACCGGGTGCTGCGTGGCGGATCGTGGGCGGTGGAGTCGTCCATTCTGCGCCCCAGCTTCCGCAACTGGGATCATCCCTACCGTCGCCAGATTTTCTCTGGCGTCCGGCTGGCCTGGGACGTCAAGGCGCCCAGCTGATGTGTCGTCACCTGGGATGGCTCGGAGCGCGGGTCAGTGTCTCGTCGCTGGTACTCGACCCACTCCAGGGTCTGCGGGTGCAGTCCTACGCGCCGCGCCGACAGAAGCACGGTCTGATGAACGCAGACGGTTGGGGCGTCGGCTTTTTCGACAGCTCCGAAGGCACCACACCGCGTCGCTGGCGTAGTTCGGCACCACTGTGGGGAGACACGTCGTTCGATTCGATCGCGCCGGCGCTGCACAGTCATTGTGTGGTGGCGGCGGTGCGCTCGGCGACGGTCGGCATGCCGATCGAGCCCAGCGCCACCGCCCCGTTCACGGATGGCAAATGGCTACTCTCGCACAACGGTGTGGTCGACCGCACGGTGCTGCCCTTGACGTCGGAAGCCGAATCCGTCTGTGACAGTGCGGTACTCGCTGCGACGATTTTCGCACGTGGGGTGGATGCGTTGGGCGACACCATCATCGAGGTCGGCACTGCGGACCCGACGGCCCGGCTGAATATCATCGCCGCCAACGGTTCCCGGCTTGTCGCGACCGCCTGGGGCGACACGCTTTTCTTGCTGCGCCGAGACGACGGTGTGGTGCTGGCCAGTGAACCCTATGACGACGACCCGGATTGGCAAGACGTGCCCGACCGCCATTTAGTGGAAATCAGCGGTGACCGGGTCAATTTGACTGCGTTGAACCGTTCGAAAGGATTCTGATGACGCTTTCGCTGTCGAACCACCTGGCTGAGGACTCGGCGTTTCAGGCATTGCGCCACGATGTGTTCGCAGGTCTGCAACAGACGCCGAAGTCGTTGCCGCCCAAGTGGTTCTATGACGCGGTCGGCAGCGATCTGTTCGATCAGATCACCAGGTTGCCAGAGTATTATCCGACGCGCGCCGAGGCTGCCATCCTGCGGACCCGATCCACCGAAATCGCGACGGCCAGCCGATCCGACACCCTGGTCGAATTAGGTAGCGGGACTTCGGAGAAAACCCGACTGTTGCTGAACGCGCTGCGTGACCGCGGGGCGCTGCGCAGCTTCGTGCCGTTCGACGTCGACGCCAGCGTGCTGTCGGCAACCGCTGCCGCCATCCAGCGCGAGTACCCGGGCATCGAGATCAACGCTGTCTGTGGCGATTTCGAGGAGCATCTGACCGAAATCCCTGGCGGTGGGCGTCGGCTGTTCGTGTTCCTGGGCTCCACGATAGGCAACCTGACGCCGGGACCGCGCGCAGAGTTCCTGGCGACATTGTCCGGGGTGATGCAGCCCGGAGACAGCCTGCTGCTGGGCACCGACCTGGTCAAGGACACCGGCCGATTGGTGCGGGCCTACGACGACGCCGCCGGGGTGACGGCCCGATTCAATCTCAACGTGCTGGCGGTGATCAACCGCCAACTCGACGCAGATTTCGACGTTGATGCCTACGAACACGTCGCCCGCTGGAACACCGAAGAGGAACGGATCGAAATGTGGCTGCGGTCCGCCCGTCGCCAGCGAGTGCGTGTGGGTGCGCTGGACCTGACCGTCGACTTCGAACAAGGCGAGGAGATGCTCACCGAGGTCTCCTGCAAGTTCCGGCCGGACGGCGTGAGCGCCGAATTGGCCGAAGCGGGTTTGCGTCGCATCCAGTGGTGGACCGACGACGCTGGTGACTTCGGTTTGTCGCTGGCCGCCAAATGAGCCCAACCGGCGAACTGGCCGAGCGATGGCGCGCGGCTCGGCCACCTTTTGCCGGGCTGCACCTGGACAACGCGGCCTGTTCGCGGCAGAGTTTTGCGGCGCTGAATGCCTCGGCTCAGCATGCGGTCCATGAAGCCGAGGTCGGGGGATACGTTGCGGCCGAGGCTGCCGCACCGGTGCTGGACGCTGGACGCGCCGCAGTCGCCACGTTGTGCGGAGTGCCCGACGCCGAGGTGGTGTTCACCACCGGTTCGCTGAACGCCCTGGATCTGCTGCTAGGCAGTTGGCCGCGCGACGCCCGCACGCTGGCCTGCTTGCCCGGCGAGTACGGCCCGAACCTGGCCGTCATGGCCGCGCACGGATTCGAGGTGCGTCAGCTGCCGACTCTCGAGGACGGTCGGCTCGCCATCGACGACGCTGCGTTCGAGTTGGAGGAGAGGCCGCCAGACCTGGTGCATCTGACGCCGGTCGCCAGCCACCGCGGCATCGTGCAGCCGCTGGCGATGGCGGCGAACCTCTGCGGCCAATTCGGGATACCGCTGGTCGTGGACGCGGCCCAAGCACTCGGGCAGATCGACTGCGCGGTGGGTGCCGACGTCACGTATTCGTCGTCGCGGAAATGGATCGCCGGGCCGCGCGGAGTTGGAGTCCTGGCGTTGCGGCCCGAGCTGGCGGAGCGGCTGGCGCCGCGACTTTCCGCTCCCCAGTGGGCTCAGAACCTGTCAGTGGCCCAACAACTCGGCTTCGGTGAAGCCAATATCGCCGCCCGAGTCGGCTTCTCGGTAGCAGTCGGCGAACACCTGGCCTGCGGCGCGGAGCGGGTGCGCGCGCGGTTGGCCGAGTTGGGCGCAATCGCTCGCGCCTTGCTGGCCGATGTCGACGGCTGGGTGGTGGTCGAAGAGGTCGAGGAGCCCAGCGCGATCACCACCTTGGCGCCAGTCGAGGGTGCGGATCCGGCCGTGGTGCGGGACTGGTTACTCGAGGAGCGGCGGATCCTGACCACCTACGCCGGACTGCCGCGGGCCCCAATGGAACTCACGGCGCCTGTGCTACGCATTTCCCCGCACATCGACACCACGGCCGAAGATCTCGAGACTTTCGCTGAAGCGCTGATTGCGGCGACGGCGGTATGCGGTACGTAGAAGCGGGTTGGGCAAAACCTTCAGCATTTCTAGTGCTTATTTGGCACATGTGCGGTAGCTTGTGGCTCGGAAGATTGCGCCGGGTGTATTTGCCGTGATCTTCCTGCAGAACTACTGACCGGTCTTATGCGCCGCCAGCAGGTAGGCGGGCATCATCACCCGGCCCTTATCGTCGCGGGGATGGGGCCAGGCGGGTGTGTCGGGAAAGTCGGGCATATTCGCGTGGATGAACGCCGGCCGAACTTCGTCGATGTCCCAGTACCTGCTGACGGCGGCACGTAACTCGTCCTCGTCAACCTCATTGGGCTTGGCCTCCAGTTCGGCCGGGAAAGCGCCCTTGGCGAACACGAGTATGTAGAAACGGGCGCCCGGGGCCGCCGCGCGGTGTACCGAGCGAAGATAATCGTCGCGGTCCTCGATCGGCAGGGAGTGGAACAGCGTG
>JAVROG010000294.1:0-3130 GCA_032162865.1 Mycobacterium sp.
GCGGCGTCCACTCGGGGGCGAACCCCGCGCACCGGCTGGCAAAGGCCACTTCCAGATTGCTCAGCAACGGGGTGATCGACAAGCCGTCGGCGGCGATATGGTGCAGTACCGCAACAAGCACATGCTCATCCTCGGCGAGGCGGAAAAGTGTTGTCCGCAAAGGGATCTCGGTGCCCAGGTTAAACGGGTGGCGCGCCGCCGCGCCGATCGCCTCATCTAGCTGACCCGACGACCAGCCCGCGGTATCAACAACATTCCACCCGAAATCGGCCCGCTCGGGCGGCAGCACCAGCTGCTGCGGGATCCCCTCCGGCACCACAAACAGCGTGCGCAAGCTCTCATGGCGACCGACCACGTCGGCCAGCGCCGCACCCAACGCGCCGATATCGAGGCGCCCGCTCAGCCGCAACGCGGTCGCCATGTTGTACACCGGCGAGGGCCCCTGCAACTGGTCGACGAACCACAGCCGCTGCTGGGCAAACGACAACGGCACCACCGCAGGGCGCTCCACCGCCACCAACGGCTCGAGCCGGCGCGAACCCTCACCGATGCGCAATGCCAGCTGGGCAACCGTGGGGGCGTCGAACACGGTAGGTACCGAGATATCGGCGGCCAGCGAGGTGTTGATCGCCGCCGCCGCGCGCATCGCCAGCAGCGAATCCCCGCCCAAATCAAAGAACGAGTCGTCGAGCCCGACCCGGTCGAGCCCGAGCACTTCGGCGTAGATACCGGCCAGGATCTCCTCGATCGCGCTGCCGGGGGCCCGGTAACGATCAACATCCTGGGACTCCGGCGCGGGCAGGGCGCGCCGGTCGAGTTTGCCGTTGACCGTCAGCGGCAGCGCTGCCAACACCATCACCGCAGCCGGGACCAGGTAGGCCGGCAGCCGCTCGGCGAGCTGGGCGCGGATCTCGGCCGGCTCGGCGGTGCCGGTGACATAGCCGACGAGGCGCTTGTCGCCGGGCCGATCCTCGCGGGCGATCACTACCGCCTGCTTGACTCCATCCAGTCCGCTCAGGGCAGCCTCGATCTCGCCGAGTTCGATGCGGTAGCCGCGGATCTTGACCTGCTCGTCGCCGCGGCCCAGATGCCGCAGCTGCCCGTCGGCACCCCAGCACACCAGGTCTCCGGTGCGATACATGCGTTGTCCAGGTTGTCCTGCGCCAACGAACGGGCACGCCACAAACCGCGACGCCGTCAACGCACTCCGCCGCGCGTATCCCACGCCCACACCGGCACCGGCCACGTACAACTCGCCAACCACCCCGGCGGGTACCGGGCGCAACCACTGGTCCAGCACAAACAGCGCCGACCCCGAGACCGGGGCACCGATGGGCACCACCCCCGCTGACCCGGCTGAACCCGGCTTCAGCGGTGCACTGATCGCCACACACATCGTGGTCTCGGTCGGGCCGTAGGCGTTGATCATCACCCGCCCCGGCGCCCACTGCTCCACCACCTCAGGAGGGCAGGCCTCGCCGACAACTACCAACGCCGCCGACTCCAAACCCTCGGGCGAGAGCATCGCCACGGCCGACGGCGTCTGGGTCAACACGCTGACCTGCTCGGCAATCAGCACCTCGCGAAGGTCTTCCGGTGAGGCCGTCACCTCTTCCGGTACCACCACCACCCGGCCACCGCGAAGCAGCGCACCGAAGATCTCCCACACCGACACGTCGAAGGCCAGCGAATGACACAGCGGCCATATCCCCGCGGGTAAGGGATCCAACGACTTCATCAGCTGGGTCACATTGCGTTGGGTGACCGCCACGCCCTTCGGCACACCGGTGGTGCCCGACGTGTAGATCAGGTACGCGATGTCATCCGGCGCCGGCGCCGGTAGCGGGGTGCTGGGTTGGGTGTCGACAGCGGGATCCTCGACATCGATCACCAGCAGGCCATGCCCGTCTAGCCGGGTGGCCAGATCGGCCGTGGTGATCGCGGCGATCGGCGCGGCGTCGGCCAGCATGAATTCCATCCGGGCCGCGGGCACCGCCGGATCCATCGGCAGATATGCCGCTCCGGTCTTGAGCACCGCCATTATGGCCGCGATCGCTTCCGCTGAACGCGAAAGCATCAGCGCCACACAGTGGCCTGAACCCACACCCTCGCCGGCCAGCAGATGGGCCAACCGGTTAGACGCCTCTTCCAGCTCGCCGTAGGTGATTGAGCGGCCCCCGCAGGTCACCGCGACCGAGTCGGGGGTGCCCGCCGCCTGCGTGGCGAACAACGCCGCAATCGACACGGGTCGGTGTCCCGGCCGGCTCAGCACCGCGCGGTTACCCAACCCGTCCAGACGGGCACGCTCACCCTCGCCGAGCACATCGACCGACGACAGCGAACGCTCGGGATCGGCGAACATCGCCCCCAACACCCGCTCCAGCAGCCTTGCTAATTCGGGGACATCACAATTCGGAAAGTATCGTCCATCTCCGACGGTGCTGAGAAAAAGCCGGTCATCGTCTCTGAACAAGACCAGGCCATACTCAACGGGGCCGGCGTGGGTCAGGGTCCCCGTTGTCGCGGCATCGCCGAAATGTCCCTTGAGCGAAATCGGAATGAAATTGACAACTGCCCGATTCGACGCCTGCCCGGAGCCGCGAAGACCAGTCCGGGACTCAATCGCGTGCACTGGGAACCGCTGGTGCGCCAGCGCTTCCCGCATTCGGGTGTCGACAAGTCGACAAAATCTCGCGACCGCCGAATTGGGCGAAGCGTCTAACACCAGTGGCACAAACCCGGAGATCATTCCGGGCACCCACTGGGCCTCCGGACGCACCCGCCTGCTTACTGGGAAATCCAGCACTAAGTCCGGACTCTGGGCGTCGAAAGCGCGCACCAGTAGCGCGCACGCTGCGGTAATCACCGACGATCGACGTATCCCCAAGGCCTGGGACAACTCTTGGATCCCGACCACAACTGAAGGGTCCAACTGAACCGGTGTGGGCGCCTCGTCATCAGGCTCACCTAGCGCCAACCGGATCCGGGGTTCGCTTTCCGGCGGAAGATTCTGCGACCAGTACGCCTGATCATCGAGGTAATCCGCGGACGCTTCGTACTCTGATTCGGATTCGACCAGATCATTCAGCGATCCGAAATAAGAAGGCGGAATCGCCACACCCGAAACCAG
>JAVROG010000295.1:0-22220 GCA_032162865.1 Mycobacterium sp.
GGCCACGCCGCCTACCGCGACTTCCACACCTACGACCACCTCACCGGCCTCAAGCCGGCCCGGGTCACCGGCCGCAACGTGGCGTCGGAGGGCAAGGCGCCCTATGACCCCGAGCGCGCCGACCGTGCGATCGACGTCCACGTTGCCGACTTCGTCGAGGTGGTCCGCAATCGACTGCTGTCTGAATCCGAGCGGATCAATCGGCCCGCCCATGTGGTCGCGGCCTTCGACACCGAGTTGTTCGGCCACTGGTGGTATGAGGGTCCGACGTGGCTGGCGCGCGTGCTGCGAGCCTTGCCTGCCGCCGGAGTGCGGGTCGGCACGCTGCGCGATGCGATTGACGACGGCTTCGTCGGCGCTTCGGTCGAATTGCCGCCCAGTTCCTGGGGGTCGGGCAAGGACTGGCAGGTGTGGAACGGCGAGAAGGTGTCCGATCTGGTCCAGCTCAACTCCGAGGTCGTCGACACCGCACTCACCACCGTGGACAAGGCGCTGGCGCAGACGGCGTCCCTGGACGGGCCCATCCCCCGCGATCACGTGGCCGACCAGATCCTGCGGGAGACACTGTTGACGGTCTCCAGCGACTGGCCGTTCATGGTCAGCAAGGACTCCGCCGCCGACTACGCTCGCTACCGCGCGCATCTGCATGCGCATGCCACCCGGGAAATCGCCGGGGCGCTGGCGTCGGGCCGCCGGGACACCGCGCAGCGATTGGCGCAGGGGTGGAACCGCGCTGACGGCCTGTTCGGCGCCCTAGATGCCCGCAGGCTGCCCCGGTGAGGCCCGGCTTGTCCCGCTTCTTCCGCGACTTCGTCCGCGAGCGCGCGTGTCGTGCCAGTGGCACGCCGCTGCGGGCGGCAGTTTGCGGTCGCTCGCGGTCAGATGGTGCGCGGCCAGACGGCGGCCGTTCATGAAAATCCTGATGATTTCGTGGGAGTACCCCCCGGTGGTGATCGGCGGCCTCGGCCGGCACGTGCACCACTTGTCCACCGCGTTGGCCGCGGCAGGCCACGACGTCGTCGTGCTGTCCCGCCGGCCTACCGGCACGGATCCCAGCACCCATCCGTCGTCGGAAGAGATCCACGAGGGCGTGCGGGTGATCGCCGCCGCGCACGACCCGCACGAGTTCACCTTCAGCACCGACATGATGGCGTGGACCCTGGCGATGGGCCATGCCATGATCCGCGCCGGGATATCCCTGAAAAAACCTGGCAGCGAAAGGGTTTGGCGACCCGACGTGGTACACGCACACGACTGGCTGGTAGCCCACCCTGCCATCGCGCTGGCCCAATTCTATGACGTGCCAATCGTTTCCACTATTCATGCGACGGAAGCCGGTCGGCACTCCGGCTGGGTCAGCGGCACGATCAGCCGTCAGGTACATGCGGTCGAGTCGTGGCTGGTGCGTGAGTCCGATTCGCTCATCACCTGCTCGGCATCGATGAGCGACGAGATCACTGACTTGTTCGGTCCGGGTTTGGCCCAAACCACAGTGATCTGCAACGGAATTGACGCAGCCCGCTGGCCGTTCGCCGCCCGTCGCCCGCGCACCGGGCCGGCCGAGTTGCTCTACGTCGGACGGCTGGAATACGAGAAGGGCGTGCACGACGCCATCGCCGCCTTGCCACGAATCCGGCGCGCCCACCCAGGGACCACGCTGACCATCGCCGGTGACGGCACTCAGCAGGACTGGCTCGTCGAGCAGGCACGTAAACACAAGGTGCTCAAGGCAACCCGATTTGCCGGGCACTGCGAGCACACCGGGCTACTCGAACTCCTACATCGGGCCGACGCGGCGGTCCTCCCCAGCCATTACGAGCCGTTCGGCTTGGCCGCACTGGAAGCCGCCGCGGCCGGCACCCCGCTGGTCACGTCCAACATCGGTGGTCTGGGCGAGGCGGTGATCAACGGCGTTACCGGGGTGTCGTGTCCGCCCCGCGACGTGGCGGGCCTGGCCGCCGCGGTGTGCACGGTGCTCGACGATCCCCCCGCCGCGCAACGGCGCGCCCGGGCGGCTCGAAAGCGGCTCACCTCTGACTTCGATTGGCAGACAGTGGCCAAGGAGACCGCCCAGGTGTACCTGGCGGCAAAGCGGCGCGAGCGTCAACCGCACGCGCGGCTACCGATCGTCGAACACGCCCTGCCAGACCGTTAATTCAAGCCGATCGCATCCGCGCAATAGCGCCACAACCGCTCGCGTGTGTCGTCACTGTGCCGGGTCGACAGTAGATAGTGCTGCGGGCGGCACCGGCGGTCGTGCCAGAACCGGCCGGTCGGCGGCGCCGGCTTGCTCGCAGCGAGCCACACCGCGGTGTCGGCGCCTTCGTCGGCGGTGCGCAGCAACGGTCCGGACAGCAATCGGAAAGCGGGCAGCGACGTGGCCACCCCAGGTGTGTCGGCCCATCCCGGATGCATGGAGTACACCCGTATCCCCGGCCAGCGGCGGGCCAGCATCGGAGTGAACGCCACCTGCATCCGCTTGGTGCGCGCATAGGCGATGGCGCCGCGGTATCGACCATTGCGGTATTCGGGATCCGCAACGGCCAGTGGTTGGGTGTACATGCCGCCCGAGGACATCAGGATCACCCGCGGATCGCCCGACTCGCCCAACAGCGGTAGCAATAGCTCCGTCAACAGCACCGGGCCCAGCACGTGGGTGGCCAGGGTGATCTCATGCCCCTGAACGGTCTCGGAACGCTCGGCGGGCAGTACCCCGGCATTGTGAACAAGCACGTCGAGGCTGGTGAGCCGGCCGTTCAACTCGACGGCAAAGGCACGCACGGCGGCCAGGTCGGATACGTCACACACCTCGACACTGATGTCGGCGCCCGGATTGCTCTCGATGATCTCGTCGCGGGCCTGCTCACCTTTATCCCGGTCGCGCACGGTGAGCAGAACGGTAGCCCCCAACCCGGCCAGTGCCGAGGCGATAGCTTTGCCGATGCCCCGATTCGCCCCGGTGACCAGCGCGGTCCGGCCTCGCAGAGCGTCTGGGGGTGGGTCGTCACCCCAGCTCAATCGCCGGAGGCGGTACCCCACGCTGGTGTAGCCCGGGACGACCGCGCGGTCGAGGGCGGTATCCAGCAACGACCGCATTCCGTCAAGAGCATCCATGGCCACCACTGTTCCCTGTCTCGGCTCGCCGCAAGCTTCCGGATGGCCGGTAGCGTCGTGGGATGGGGATCATTTACTCAAGCGTGATCGACGCACCACGTGACGTGGTGTTCGCCTGGCACGCGCGACCGGGGGCGTTTCACCGGCTATCTCCGCCTTGGTCGCCGATGCGGCTGGTATCGGAAGCGGCCTCACTCAAGGATGGGCGCGCCACCCTCGCATTGCCAGGTGGCCTGCGCTGGATCGCCGAGCATCAGGCTGACTCTTACGATCCGCCAGGGCGTTTCGTTGACGCCATCGGTAGCGACGGGCTGGCCTCGCTGCCGCCACGACTGGTCGCCCGATGGCGGCATACCCACGACTTCGAAGAGGTCGGCGAGGGCAAGACCCGGGTTATCGACCGGGTGGAGACGCCCGTGCCGGAGTCCGCGTTACGCGCCATGTTCGCCTACCGGCACCGCCAACTGGCCGACGATCTCGGGGCGCACGCGCGGGCGGCCGAGCGGGGCCTGGCGCCGGCCACCGTGGCGGTGACTGGTTCGTCGGGCCTGGTTGGCACGGCGCTGGCGGCGTTCCTGAGCACCGGCGGCCATCGCGTCATCCAGTTGGTCCGCGGCACTCCCGAGGGTTCCGATCAACGACAATGGAACCCGGACGACCCCGATCCCGACCTGCTGAGCGGCGTGGACGCGGTAATCCACCTGGCGGGCGCCTCCATCGCGGGCAGATTCACGGACAAACATCGAAAAGCGGTCCGTGACAGCAGAATCGGGCCGACTAGAAGGCTGGCTGAGCTTGTGGCGCGGACCGGCTCGCCGGTGCTGATCTCGGCATCGGCGATCGGGCTTTACGGGTATGACCGCGGCGACGAAATCCTGACCGAGGACAGTGACCGCGGCGACGGGTTTCTCGCCGACGTCGTCGCCGACTGGGAGAGCGCAACCGCACCCGCCGAGGAGGCCGGTGCGCGGGTGGTACACGTCCGCACCGGCATCGTCCAGTCCCCGCTCGGGGGCACTCTACGTCTGATGCGGCCGCTGTTCAGCGCCGGACTGGGCGGCCGCCTGGGCGACGGCCAACAATGGTTCTCCTGGATCGGGATCGACGACCTGGTCGACATATATCACCGCGTGCTGTGGGATACCGACCTCTCCGGTGCCGTGAATGCCGTTGCCCCAGAACCCGTCCGCAACACCGATTACACCCGCACACTCGCGCATGTGTTGCACCGGCCGGCAGTGCTGCCGGTTCCGGCGCTGGGGCCCCGGATATTGCTCGGCCAACAGGGTGCCCGCGAGCTGGCCTTGGCCAATCAGCGGGTTCAACCCGCGCGCCTCACTGAATGCGGACACCGGTTCCGTCAGCCCGATCTGGATTCGGCCCTGCGGCACCTGCTTGGGCGCAGCCAGGAGACGGGTTAGAACGCCACCCTGGGCGCTGCCGCGTCGAACTGGGCTGCGTCTCGTCCGTCCCGGCTGCGCGCATACGCACTGGCCCGCAGATCGGCGAGCCATGCCGGATACAGCTGCACCCCAGGTGCGGTATTGAGTACCGGATCGAACGAAATACCCTCTCCCGGTTGCAGTTCGACCACGCTGGTCAATGTCAAGCGCGCCAACGTCTCGAAGGCAGTGCCGCCACAAGCTTGCTCGATCGCCACCTGAACGCCGCCGTGATCAATTCGTTCTCGAACGTCGTCGAGCGATAGTCCGGTACCGTCGATCTCACTCTCGATCCGGGCCCGCAGCCACCATTTCTTTCCGTGGTAGTCCAGGGGCATGAGTGTGGTCAGGTTCCGGCCCGTCCATGATGTAACCGGACGAAGCGCCAGTGCCCGCGTCACAGCGCCAGAACCTGCGGAGGCAAGTAGCACATCCCAGGGTTCCGGATCTGAGTGTTGCGAGGGAACTCGGATGGCCAGACCGATGAGGTCCGGCAGTACCCCGGGTGTTCCGGTAGCTTTGGAAATTCGGGCTATCACGTTGCACGACGGAAGCGGCAGGCCCTGACACGCTGGCGCGCTGCGCTTGAGGGAACCCTGCGCCACCACACCGAGGGGATGAAAAAACTTCTTGCCGCGCAATGCGGATCCCCACTGAAAGGGCAGAGCGAGGAGATCGGAAACCTTCACCGGCGGCGGGTTCCCGTTTTGCTTTGAGAAAAACCGGGTTGTGAGATACGCGATCCAGGGAACGTCTGGACTGGCGCAGAAACAGATCATTCATTAAGTTAACGGTTAATTAAATGAAGATAGTTACGCGGCGCAGCGACCCGTCGCTCGCGATTGCGTGTTTGGTTTTCATTCTAGGGGGGTACGACGCATGAATCTGAGCCGTTCGGATCAGCGACTGACCGACCTTACGAGGGAGGCTTCGTTGAGAGCTGTGCGCGAACTGCCGCGAGTTCGCCTCGCCGATACCGCTCGAGCAAGCGCCGCTTACCTGCCGGCCGCCGGTCAATTCGACTCCTGGCGGGAAGAGTTGCGACGTTCGGTGCTCGGTGAGATCGCAGAGTTCGTCTCGGCCCGCTGCGCCGACGAGTTGGGCGATTGCGGAGTCGAGCCAGCTGGGGAGATTCTGCTCAAGTTCGTCGCAGGCGGCAAGTGCCTCCGGTCAACCTTCATGTATCTCGGGTGGCTGTGCGGCGCACCACCCAGCGATGCCGCGCTGTCAGCGACGGCCAGTCTGGAATTGCTGCACACTTTTGCGCTACTGCAGGACGACGTGATGGACGATTCACCGTCGCGCCGAGGACGTCCCGCCGCGCACGTCCAGTTCGCCGACTGGCATCGCCAGCGCGGCATGTCCGGCCCGTCGCGCCGGTTCGGGGAATCGGCCGCCGTCTTACTTGGCGACCTGTGCCTGATCTGGGCCGAGCAGATGCTCCGGGATTCGGGCCTCAAGCGCCACCAACTGCAACGGGCCTGGCCTCGCTACGATGCCATGCGCACCGAGCTTGCGGTGGGCCAATTCGCTGATCTCACACTGGATCTCCGCAACCTTCCCACCATTGACGCGGTGCTCGGTGTGGCCCGGATGAAGTCCGGCAACTACACGGTTCGCCGGCCCCTGGAGATCGGGGCGGCGATGGCCGGTTGCGACGACCACACGCTCTCCCGGCTCGGCGAATACGGCTGCGCAATCGGTGAAGCGTTCCAGCTTCGGGACGACATCCTCGGGATTTTCGGCACGCCCGAGACCACGGGCAAACCCAACGGCAAAGATCTGCTGGAACACAAGGCCACCAGCGTCGTGGTCGCAGCCTACGAAATGGCCGATGTGTCAACCCGCAGGCAATTCGGCGAACTGATGAACACCGAACCGCTCGACGATGCGGCCCTGGATCACTGGCGCAGCTTGATCTTCGCGACCGGCGCGGTGCAATGGATTGAGGAGCTGATCGCCACACGGGTGGATAGCGCGCAAAAAGCATTGGACGCCAGTGGGATTGACCATCAGATCAGGGCCGCGCTTTCGGATATGGCCGGCGTGTGCACACGGCGCGCGGCATGAACGCACAGGTGTTGCACTGATGCGCACGGTGCGAGGGCGAACAGACCACGTAGTCGTGGTCGGTGCCGGGTTTGCGGGTCTTGCCGCGGCACTGCATCTGGCCGGTCGCGGCCGAGAAGTCACGGTGGTGGAGCGGGAACCCTGGCCGGGCGGACGGGCGGGACGCCGCGACATCAACGGCTACCTGATCGACACCGGGCCGACGGTGCTCACGATGCCGGACATCATTGACGAGGCATTCGCCGCCGTCGGCGAGACCTACCGCCAGCGCGTGGAATTACTGCCGGTGGATCCGGCCTACCGGGCGATGTTCTCCGACGGCAGCGCCATCGACGTGCACACCGACGGTGACCGGATGGCCGCCGCGGTGCAGGAATTCGCCGGAGCGGATGAAGCGGCCGGTTACCGCGCGTTGCGCGAGTGGCTGGAGCGGCTGTACCGCACCGAGTTCGACGGCTTCATCGCCGCGAATTTCGACTCCCCACTTTCGATGCTGACGCCCGCGCTGGCCCGGCTGGCCGGCATCGGTGGGTTCCGGCGCTGGGACACGATGGTCAAGCGTCACATCAGCGACCCCCGGTTGCGACGAGTCTTCACGTTCCAGTCCCTGTATGCCGGCGTCGCACCGCAGCATGCTCTGGCGGTCTATGCCGTGATCGCCTACATGGACACGGTGTCGGGGGTGTTTTTCCCGCGGGGCGGCGTCCGGGCGCTGCCCGACGCGCTGGCCGCGGCCGGCCGGGATGCCGGGGTGCGGTTCCGCTACGAGTCCCCGGTCACCGCGCTGGAGCGCGCCGGCGAGCGCATTACGGCCGTGATCACCGCAGCGGGTGAACGCATTGCGTGCGATGCGGTGGTGTTGACCACCGAATTGCCGCTCACGTATCGACTGCTCGGCAGGCGACCGAAACGGATCTTGCCACTGCGCGCCGCCCCGTCGGCGGTAGTGCTGCACGTAGGCTGCCGCGCCGCCGCTCCGACCGAGGAACAGACCGCCCACCACAACATCCTTTTCGGCGACGCGTGGGAGCACACGTTCACCGACATCATTCGTGACGGGCAGCTGATGCGGGACCCCTCGTTGCTGGTGACGCGCCCGACGGCCAGCGACGCGAGCCTGGCCCCCGCGGGCCGTGACCTGCTCTATGTGCTGGCACCGGCGCCGAACCTGTCCCAACATCGCATCGACTGGTCTCGCACCAAGGAGCCGTACGCGCAGACGATGCTAGATGCGGTGCAGGAACGGTTGCTGCCCAATCTGCGCGATGACGCCGAGCTGCTGCATGTCGACACTCCCGCCGACTGGGCCCGCCAGGGCATGGCGGCCGGCTCACCGTTCGCCCTCGCCCACACGTTCGGGCAGACCGGGCCGTTCCGGCCTGCCAACCTCATCCGCGGCATCGAAAACGCGGTGCTGGCCGGATCATCGACTGTGCCCGGTGTTGGTGTGCCGACCACGCTGATCTCTGGAAAATTGGCTGCCGACCGCATCACTGGAGTGCTTGATCAGTCATCCAAGAATAGAGGGCGGCGACCAATCCCCCGCAAGCGGGAGGTGCCCCCAGCGCCCGGCTCCGCCGCGCTTGCGATCCCCGCGGATATCGATTTGAAAGCCCGGCTCGATGCGAAAGCCCGATTGCCATGATCCGCACCGAATTGGACGCCGCCGGCATCGACTCCCCGCGCCTGCGCGCGGCATATCGTTCGTGCCGAAAGATCGCCGCCGAAAACGGCCGCACCTACTTTCTGGCCACCAGGTTGCTCGCGCCTGACCAACGTCCGGCCGTCCACGCGCTGTATGCCTTCGCCCGCCACGCCGATGACATCCTCGACGAGTTCAATCCGAACCTCGACGTCGACGCCCGGGCCGAACGCCTGGAGCGGTTGTCTGAAGAGTTTTTCGCCGGCGGCGAGCATTCCGATGAGCCGGTCCTGACGGCGGTCCACAACACCATCGCCCGTTACGAGATTCCGGTAGACCTGTTCGACGACTTCCTCGCTTCCATGCGCATGGATCTCACCATCACCGACTATCCGGACCGGACCGCCCTCAACCGATACATGCGTGGCTCGGCCGAAGTCATTGGCCTGCAAATGCTTCCGGTGTTGGGAACCGTCACCGAGACCGAAGAGGCCGGACCGTACGCGGCCGCGCTGGGCCGCGCCTTTCAGCTCACTAACTTCCTGCGCGACGTCGACGAGGATCTGATGCGCAATCGGATCTATCTGCCGGCCGACGAACTTGCCGCGCACGGCGTGGACCGGGACCTGCTGATGTGGTGTCACGATCATCGCCACACCGACGCGCGTGTCCGCGCCGCGCTGGCTGCACAGCACGAAACCACGCGCGAAATCTACCGATTCGCTACCGATGGGGTCGCGATGCTGGCGCCGCGGTCGCGGCCCTGCGTGGCAACCGCCTTGACGTTGTACTCGGAGATTTTGGATTGCATTGAGGGCAGCGACTTTTCGGTGTTCAGCCAGCGTGCCACCGTCGGCACCACGCGTCGTCTTCAAGTCGCGGGCAGTGCCTTGTTTCAGTCCTGGCGAGTTCGCCGGACTCAGCCCGAGCATCGAAGGTCCGGCGCGGCGTGAGCGACCGCTGGCAATATCTGATCGTGCTCGGCTTGTGCCTGGCCATAACGGCTCCGCTGGAGATCTTCGGCGCCGGCGTCTACCGCCGGGCCCGCCGCGCCGCACGGGCGGTGCTGCCGGTCGCGGCGGTGTTTCTGGTGTGGGATGCGGTGGCGATCGCGGCCCGGGTGTGGAGATACAACGACCAGTACATCACCGGTATCGAGATACCCCCGCACATCCCCATCGAGGAGGTGCTGTTCTTCGTGGTAATTCCCTTGTGCGGCTTGCTGACTTACAACGCAGTGACCACGATCCTGAACTGGAGCAAGCGCCGATGACCGGGCTTGGATACACCCTGCCTGCGGTGATTTCGGTCCTGGGCGTGTGCGCACTGGAGTTGACGGTGTTGCATACCGGCCTGTTTCGGCGGCCGGCCTACTGGTGGTCGATGGTGATCGTGCTGGGCTTCCAGGTTCCAGTCGACGGCTGGCTGACTAAGCTGAGCGCACCCATCGTGATCTACAACCAGCCGCAAACCAGCGGGCTGCGCTTCCCGTTCGATATCCCGGTCGAGGACTTCCTGTTCGGGTTCGCCATGGTCACCGGGGTGCTGCTGTTGTGGGAGCGCCAACATGCGAGGCGGTCGTCATGAAGAAGTCAGGACTTGCGCGCCGCGACGTGCCGGATGCGTTCGACGTCGGCGCGGATGCCTACGACCAGTTGGTCGGCGCTAATCCGGGTTATCACAGCAACCTGCGACTGTCGGTGAGCCGCATGGAGTTACCCGACCGCGGCCGTGGATTGCGATTGCTCGACGCCGGCTGCGGCACGGGTGCATCAACGGCCGCGCTGCTGGCCGCGGCTCCGGAGGCCGAGATCGTGGCGGTGGACGCGGCACGCGGCATGTTGGAAGCGGCACAAGCGAAATCGTGGCCATCGTCGGTCCGGTTCGTGCACACACGCATCGAGGATCTCCACGAACACGGCATCACCGGACCATTCGACGGCATCCTGGCGGCTTATCTGGTGCGCAATCTGGCCGATCCGGATACCCAGCTGCGCACCTTCGCCACCCTGCTGCGGCCCGGCGGAACGCTGGCGGTGCACGAGTATTCGGTGCGCGATTCCCGCGCCGCCACCCGGATCTGGCACGCGGTGTGTTGGGGCATCATCATTCCGGCCGGCTGGTGGCGAACCCGGAGCACCACCCTGTATCGGCACCTGTGGCGCAGCGTGCTGGCCTTCGACGGGGCCGGTCGATTCCGGCGCCGGATGTCCGAGACCGGATTCACCGATGTGCGTAGTGAAACCATGCCGGGCTGGGAACACAACGTCGTCCACACCTTTGTCGGGAAGACGTCTGTCGCAGAGGTGCCGCGATGACCGACCGCCGCCGCCACCGGCACCCGGCTCAGCCCGGGTTAGCCGATGCCGGTTCGCTGTCCTGCCGGCCGCGCGTGGTGGTCGTCGGCGCCGGCATCGCCGGATTGGCGGCCGCGGCAGGGCTCGCCGAACGGGGCGTCGCCGTCGAGGTTGTGGAGAAGCAGAACTACCTCGGCGGCCGAGTCGGCGGCTGGACCGAACGGGATGACGACGGCGAACTCGCGATGAATCGCGGATTTCACGCTTTTTTCCGCCAGTATTACAACCTGCGGGACTTGCTGCGCCGCGTCGATCCGCACCTGCAGATGCTGTCGCCCGTCACGGACTATCCGTTGATAGACGGCGCCGGCCGCCGGGACAGCTTCCGGGGTTTGCCCCGCACGCCGCCGTGGAATGCGCTGGCATTCGCATTGCGCAGTCCGACGTTTCGGCCTAGGGATCTGGTGCGCATCGACGCCCCCGCTGCCGCACCGCTGGCGGCCGTATCGGTGCCCGACATCTATCACCAGCTGGATCACATCGACGCCGAAACCTTTCTGAAAAGCATCAACTTCCCGGAATCGGCGCGTCACCTCGCGTTCGAAGTGTTCTCCCGCAGCTTCTTCGCCGAACCATCGCAGTTGTCGGCCGGTGAACTGGCAACGATGTTCCATATCTACTTCCTGGGCTCCAACGAGGGATTGATCTTCGACGTGGCCAACGCGAACTTCGATGTGGGCCTCTGGAATCCACTGCGCGACTATCTGAAAGAACGCGGCGTCCGTTTCCGGCTCGGCACCCGGGTGCAGCGGGTCGACAGGGACGGTGCCAAAGGCTTTCACGTCCAGCTTGATTCGGGCGATACGCTCGACACGGATGCCGTGGTGCTGGCCGCGGAGGTGAGCGGGTTGCAACAGATTGTGGCCGAATCGCCTGACCTCGGCAATGACCTGTGGCGGGCCCAGATCCGACGATTGCGTTCCGCACCCCCCTTCGTGGTGCATCGGCTG
This sequence comes from Mycobacterium sp., assembly GCA_032162865.1. GTDB lineage: Bacteria > Actinomycetota > Actinomycetes > Mycobacteriales > Mycobacteriaceae > Mycobacterium. The sequence goes on from JAVROG010000295.1 coordinate 11,576, forward strand.
TGGCTCGACCGTCCCGTCGACACAGACCGGCCCGCTTTTCTCGGAACGGCGGGTCATCCGCCACTTGACAACATCAGCGTGCTGGAACGCTACGAGAGTGAGGCCGCCGCGTGGGCCGGCCGGCACAACGGCTCTGTAGTCGAGTTGCATTCCTATGCAATGGATTCCAATGCTTCAACGGAAGACGGTGTCAAGCAGCTGCACAAGCTGTATCCCGAAACCGCAGCGGCGAAGATGGTTCACGAGCGGGTACTGCGGCGAAGTGACTGCCCGCTGTTCACCCCGGGAACCTACACTCGGCGCCCCACGGTCGCGTCGCCGCAGCCCGGCCTGGCCCTGGCCGGCGACGGCATCCGTGTCGATCTGCCGGTGGCGCTGATGGAGCGCGCGGCCACCACCGGTTTTGCGGCCGCCAATCACCTGCTGTCCCAGTGGGGTGTTGCCGGTCACGAGTTGTACACCGTGCCCGTCCGCGGACGATCGGTGTTACTGCGGTCGCTGGCGGCCCGTCAAAGGCGTAAGCGGTTATGAGCATCGGCGATCGGCTCCGTCGTCAGTGGCCGAAAGACTTGCCACTGCAGGTAATTCCACGGGCTCCGTGGACACAGCAACGTCCAACCTACGGTCAAGCGCAGCCCAGCATCATCAACGCCGCGCTGCAGCGGGCCCAGAACCGACCGACCGGAAACTGGTATGTCTTCGCCGCGAGCCGTGATGTGCGGAAGGACCGCCCATTGGGCGCGCGGGTGGCGGGCAGCGAACTGGTCGCCTGGCGCGATCGGCTCGGTCATTTACGGGTTGGTCCTGGCGCGTGCCCCCACCTGGGCGCCGATCTTGGCACCGGAACCGTGTCCGGTGGGGTCTTGTTTTGTCGTTGGCATGGGTTGGCGCTTGACGGAAGCGACTGCAAGCTCGGCTGGGCGCCACTGCCCAGCTACGACGACGGTGTGCTGGCGTGGGTGCGTCTCGACTCCGTCGGAGGAGAGACTCCGCTGGATACGCCCGTGGTTCCGGACCGGCCTAACGGCGACCCAGTGTCCGCAGTCACCCGCGTCGTTGGGGTCTGCGAACCCTGCGATGTGATCGCCAACCGCCTCGATCCATGGCACGGCAGTTGGTTTCATCCGTATTCGTTCACCCAGTTGGAGGTACTCACCACCCCGACCGAGGAGGACGACCGTTTCGTCGTCTCGGTCACTTTCCGCATCGGTCGATTGGGCGTGCCCACGATCGCGGAATTCACTTGCCCCGAAGCACGCACCGTCGTGATGCGCATCGTCGAGGGCGAAGGCGCCGGCAGCGTTGTCGAAACCCACGCCACCCCAATCGGTCCGGGGACAGACGGACGGCCGACCCTAGCGGTCATCGAGGCTGTCATCGCGCAGTCACCTCGACCGGGATTCAAGGTGGCCCGCACCGCCGCTCCACTCATCACGCCGCTGATGCGCCATGCCGCCACCCGGCTGTGGCGCGACGACATGGACTACGCAGAACGCCGCTATCAATTGCGGGCAGGTGCCCGCCCGTAGCTCGGATTTCTCTAGTGTGAGTCAGCGATGAAGAAAGCATATTTCGCCGTGGTCGTCGGCACCGCGGCGGCGCACCTGGCGTATCTCGTTTACCTGCCCAGCGGTGGCTTTCTGGCGCTGCGCTGGCGGCGCACGTTGTGGCTGCATTTACCGACCGTGTGCTGGGGGGTTGGCGTCGTGGCACTTGAGCTTCCCTGTCCGCTGACCTCGTTGGAGGCGTGGGCACGTGCCCGAGCGGGAATGGATCCGTTGCCCGAAACCGGATTCATCGGTCGTTACGTCGCGGGTGTGCTGTATCCCGTGGACCGCACGGGCTGCGCCCAAACGTTTGCCTTCCTCGCCGCCGCGGTGTCATGGATTGCACTGGCGATTCAACATGGGAAAGCGGGGCATCCCTCCCGTAACCGGTCAAGGCACGAGAGGAGCGAACCACATTGAGGGACAAGCAGTTCAGCAAGGGCGACAACGTCGAGTGGAAGAGTCACGGGCACAACGTCAATGGGGAAGTCGAACGCGAGATCACCTCGGACACCGAGGCCGCGGGTCGCACGGTGCGGGCATCCAAGGACGAACCGCAATACCAGGTGCGCAGTGACAAGACCGGCAAGGACGCGGTGCACAAACCGAGCGCGCTGCGGTCGCGCGACACGTGACCCGCAGGGCTCGAGACCGACCAGTCACAAAGCGTCGGTCAAAAACGACGAGGCAAGGAGTCGACGGGCCACGCCAGCGGACGTCGCCCTACTGCGATTCTGCGATCCAAGCGCGCCGACTTCGACGACGACGATGACGCGCATATTCGCAAGGTTGTGGGCTGTGCCAAGCGCCATCTTGCCCAGCACCCGACGGGCGATATCTATCGACGACTCGGCATGGCGCTACTCGCTGATGAACTGGGGTCACGGACCCAAAAAGTCGTAAGAGCTGCGCCAATGGGCTAGGTTCGCATCCGACGCGCGTAACCGATTGCACCGAACTCTCGACCCGGAACGCCGTACCCTGTGTATTTGACGAAGGATGCGGGTAGTTGACCCAACGGCGTGCTAATGACCCACCCCCTGGCCGGGCGGACCTGGAGAAGCTGCTGTCGGCCGATCTCCGCGCGATCACCGCTCGATCCGATCGTGTCGGACGGCACTTCGCCCGCATGAACGACGTGAGCAGCAGCGATTTCCATGCCCTGCTGCACATCATGGTGGCCGAGACGGCCGGCACACCCCTGACCTTGGCGCAGCTTCGGCAACGCATGGACGTATCTCCGCCGGCGATTACCTATCTGGTGGACCGGATGATCCAGGCGGGCCATATCCGGCGCGAGCCCGATCCCGAGGATCGACGTAAGTGGCTCCTGCGCTACGAGAATCGTGGCATGACGTTGGCTCACACTTTCTTCAGACCGCTCGGAGCTCATATCGCTGCGGCCCTGGCGGATCTGACGGATAAGGATCTGGCCGCCGCGCACCGGGTTTTTTCCGCCATGATCACTGGGATGTCGGTCTTTGAGGACGAGTTGCACGCCCCGCCGCCCGAGGCCGCATCACCGCTGGGGCGTTCCGCAACCCCACGCCGACGGCAGGGGTCGGCTCGGTCCCTCACACCCGGCAGTTGACAGCAAGCGCTGCTCGATCAGCTCGGCTCCGCGCGCCACGCCGCCGGTTGCGGCGAAGCCCGCGGCGACACGTCGTGCTCCGGGTGCCATTGCAGCAGCCTCGCGGACGGCGGCGCGTAGCCGTGCCGGGTTGAGCCGCTTCGGCGGCAGGCGGGTGCCGCAGCCGGCCACCTGCACGCGGCGCGCGACTTCGGCCTGATCACGGGCATAGGGCACCACACAGACCGGGATACCTCGGTCGAGAGCCTTCACGGTGGTGCCCATGCCTCCGTGCGTGACGACGCAGATCACGCGGTCCAGCACTGCACCGTGCGGGAGGAACTCGCACACCGTCGCGTTGGAGGCCCGTGCTACCTCGCAGGGTATGCCGGCCGGGAAGGTCGCCACCACATGCACCGGCTCGTGAGCCAAGGCACGCAACGCGATGTGCCCGAGGTTGGCCTCGGCAGCATCGGGCGATCGAAGAGGTAACTGACGAACGGCCGGATCAACGCATCGCGAACCGTGCCGGCGACGCCGGGCAATGGGCGCAAACCGGGGCCGAATGGCGGTGCGCACCGCGATCGCAGGTACGGGGTGAATGGTGAAAACACCACCCAGGGCAGATCGCCCGCGTCAGCCAGCGATATTGCGCCCCAACAGTTCGCGTCGACGATGAGCAGGTCCGGTTGTACCTGGTCGACCGCGCGCCGGAGGTCGTCCACTTCCAGTACCGCCCGTCGGCACAGCACGTCGATCGAATTTCTCAGGACGTCAAACGCGTCGCGTGCCAGTCGATCCTCTCCAACGATCGCCTCAATCCGTGGATCAATCGCTTCGGTGTGCATGCCGGTCTTCTGCATGCCGGCGACTTCGCTGGCCATCGCGCGGAGGTGGACCTCGTGGCCGCGCTGGATCAGCTCAACCAACAGTGCGCTCAGCGGGAACAGATGCCCCAGCGCCGGCGAACCGTAAGCCAGAATTACCGCCATCCGCCTTACCTAGATCCGGATCGCGCCCAGCTTGCGCAGCGCAGCAAGGTCGGCGGTGCCACAACCGTGCAGACAGATGCGAAGCTCGTCGATAAAGCTCTGCAGCCAGGCCGTTGCCGCCTCGGCGGACTCGATGGCGGCGGACAGTAGTGGGCGGGCCACCGCCACTACGTCGGCACCCAGGGCGAGCGCTTTGGCCGCGTCCATACCGGTCCGGATTCCACCGGAGGCAACCAATGGCATGCGCGGTAGCGCCGCCCGCACCTCGAGGAGGGCCTGCGCTGTCGGTATCCCCCAGTCGGCCAAGTCTGGATAACGCACTTCGCCGTAGCGCACCAGTTGCTCGACGCGCGACCACGATGTGCCACCGGCACCCGCGACATCGATGGCGGCCACCGGCGGCTCATCGGTCAGTCGCAGCAATTCAGCGACGGCAGCGGCGCCGATCCCGTGGCCTACTTCTTTCAGCAGCACCGGATAATCGAGCATGGCGGCTACGTCGTGCAACCGGTCGAGCGAACCGGCGAAATCGGTGTCACCGTTGTGCTGTATCGCTTCTTGCAGTGGATTGGTATGCACTGCAAGAGCATTCGCGCCCACGCGGTCTAGGGCTTGGACGACGTCCGGTACTGCATCCTTGGTGAATTGACACAGGCCGATATTCCCGAACAGCAGCACGTCGGGTGCCACGTCACGCACGATGAAGCTTGCGGCGGCCCGCTCGCCCAGAGCGCTGTCGAGCATGACCCGTTGCGACCCGAGCATCATGCCGATGCCGAGACTCTGTGCGGCAGCGGCCAGATTGCGATTGATGATGCCCGACAGTTCGGCACCCCCCGTCATGGCGCCCACCAGGACGGGTGCCCGCAGACTCGCACCGAGGAACTCGACTGAAAGGTCGATGTCGCCCAGGCTGGTCTGGGTCAATGCGTTGTACGGCAGTCGGTACTTCTCCAACCCGGTGGTAACGCCCTGATAGACCACATCCTCGTCGCGGCACACGTCGATGTGCCGGCGTTTGCGGTTTGTCATGTCGCCCCCGTCAGCCGTCATGGGACTAGGGGCTCGGCCGGACTGGAACGGCGATCTCGTTGCGGCGCAGCGCCGGAACGGTCCACGGCGGATCGTAGAACCAAGCAGCCGGTGTGCTGATCATCTCAAACCCGAACTCGTCCAATGTGTTTACTAGTTTCGCGGTCTGCGCGGCAACGGCGCGGCGGCTGGGATTCCCGGTAAAACGGCGGACGGCAATCGTCTCCCTCGGCACTGTGACCAACCTGATGCCGCTGTCGTCGGGCTCAGGCAGCGCGTCCATTGTCTCAGCAGCGGGCATAAAGAACCGAATGAGCCATTCGCCCTCGCCGGCGGTTTCCTGGGATACCGGAGCTGTCATGGCGATTTTCTCACCGGGCTCACGAGTGGACTGCTGAGCGACCGGAGCCGTCATCGAGATCTTCTTGCGAGCCTGATTAGCGCCGAAGATATAGCCGGCCAAGCGACGAAAGCCCATGTTGCGTGCGGACTGCTCATCGGCACTGACCGTCGTCTCCGCGGCGATACGAGCGGCGTAGCGGCGGATTTCCACATCGCGCGTCAACTTCTCGGAACTGTGGGAAGGTTCCTCGGTCGCATGCCGATAACCCACCACCGAACCCGCCGCACTCAGGACCTGCCCGATCAGGGTCGCAACCATTGCGAGCACGGGCCGCCTCATTCCTGGTCCATCCATCGTTGTGTGTTACCCAACCAGGCTCCACACAGCGCGGTGATATCCGCACGTGCACGGTCGCCGTTGGCCACGTCTGCGTGCCACCTCCATCGACTGACCAGATTACGCGAAAGATGGTCACTTGTTAATTTAATGAATGATTAATTCAATTAAGTTATTTCACAGGCGGCACCTTACCGAGCTCCCTCCCTTGACAATCGAGGTGCGTATGGCTTCCAAAACTCGATGTCTTCATTGCGGCTGTCCGCAAAGCGAAGATAAAAGCTGGAAGACGACAGAATGCGAAGACTTGCGCATAGGTGTGCGTCTGCTGGCAGCCACGAAAGTCGATGTGGTCCTGCGACTTCAGTATCTGCCAGTGTGATTTTTTTCCAGCACGCGCAAGTGATGTTAGGGCTAAGCTCTCAGCAGTTGAGTCTACAGCTGACACTCTTGGGCTGGCGTTTCACACGTTGTCCTTCGCCCCAGCCTAACCACAGATTTGATGGGCCCTCCTCATGCATGCTGTTGATTCACCAGACCAAAGGCATCCCCGATACCGCTACGTCATCGACTGCGATGGCGCCCAACTGTTCATCTACGCGCGCGGCCTCGCAACCGTGCTGCGCGTGGACGGTGAAATCGATGGGTTCAACGCCGCCCGCATCGCGACGGAGATCCGCCGCTTCAGCGAGGTGGCAACGCCGCTAATTCTCGATCTCAGTCGGTTGGATTTTCTCGGTATCGATGGTTTCCAGGAACTGCTCGCCGTGAGCTACGACCACCACACCGCAGGACTGCACTGCAGCATCGTCAAGGGTCTGGCGATGCGCCCGTTGCTCCGGATCGTCTCCGACCATAGTTTGCCGTTGGTGAAATCGGTTCCGGAGGCACTTCAGCTCATCGACGACGCGTTCTCCGGCAGCCGTCAGTCGCTGCAGCGACTCGTGCGTTAGCTACAGCCGCGACGCAACGCCGCCGGAGCCGGAGGTAACCTCGTTGACAAACGTGTGCGGGTGCAGCCCGACCAGCGATCGGAACGGCGCGGATGAATTCCCAGCAGAAGCACGGTCGATACTTCCCCTATCGGTACGAACGGCGCCTGGCCCCGCTCTGGTTGCCATTTCGGTGGGGCAGCGACCAGGGCGTGACGCTCACCGACGACGGTCGTTTCGTCGCACGCTACGGGCCGTTTTGCGCCGAAGCGCCGCTGTCCAACGTGCGCGACGCCCATGTCACCGGCCCCTTCCGCTGGTGGACCGCGGTCGGGCCCCGGCTGTCGTTCGTCGATGACGGACTCACCTTCGGCACCAACGCCCAAGCCGGAGTCTGCATCCACTTCGACCCGCCTATTCGACGGGTGATCGGCTTCAAAGATCATTCGGCACTGACGGTTACCGTCGCAGACCCCGAAGCGCTGGCTGCGGCGCTCAAAGCCGGCTTAGAAACGTCGGACTGAAAGACCGCCCGCCAGAACCGCTCACAACGAAACCCGCCGTCAAGGCTCGGTCGTGCCCAACTCTGTCTGAAAACGGCGCATCGCATCGATGAGTGCGGCAAAGACTCGATGCGCTGCGGCCAAATCTGTATCCGGCAAGTCGTCCAGAGCCGCGTGGGTATGCAGACCGAGTGGGGTAAAAAACGACCGCGCGGTCGCCAGGCCGGGTTCGGAGTGCCGCAGGATGACTTTTCGCCGGTCGGCAGGGTGTGAATCACGGCGAATGTGGCCGGACTCGATCAGTCGATCCACCAGGTACGTAATCGCCGCGCCGGACAGGCCCATCCGGTGGCTCAGGTCGCCCGAAGTCATTGGCCGCCCAGCCGTTTCGGCAACCATGATGTGTAGCAAGGCGCGAAAGTCGGTGGGCCGGACGTCCTGCGTCAGCGCGAAAAGCCGACCGATCTGGTCGGACTCGGTCGACAACTCCCGCAGATCGGCCGTTATCAGCGATTCCAGCGCGTCGCGGCCGTAGGACTGCTCATCAGGATCCATTGCGATCTGCAGCATATCTCGATCTGAGTTTCATTTCAGTTGATTAATGTTTAAACGACTGAAATGCTTGTGGGTGTGGCGTGGGAGGGAGTCGCCGCGACGCTGACAGGTCGGCGCTCATGGCTTTCCGGATTGGGCGTGTTTCTGCTGGCGAGCGGCTTCATGGTGCTGATCGGTGGCAACGCCGCAGCAAGCAGGGCGCCGCTATCGGTGCCCACCGATTCGGATTCCGCAAAGGTTGAGAGACTGTCCGCGAAGTTCCCCGGCGGCGACCGGGATCCGCTGATTCTGGTGGTCAGCCGCACTGACGGCGCGGACACCGATCCGATGGCGTTGCGCCACGCCACTGAAGAGGCCCGCGACCGGATGCTGGCGATCGCGAAGCCGGACGCGCCGGCCGCGCCGGTAGCCCTCTCAGCTGACGAAAAGGCCGCCATAGCAGTGGTGCCGATTAAAGCCAGCCTCTCCGGGTTGACGCTCGACGACGCTGTCGCTGCGCTGCGCACCGCCGCCACCAACGGGCTACCGGCGGGCATGTCCACGCATGTCACCGGCGGACCTGCATTCGGCGCCGATATCGCCAACGCGTTCACCAACGCCAACATCACCTTGCTGGCCGTCACCGCATCGGTGGTGGCGCTGTTGCTGATCGCCACCTACCGCTCCCCTGTCCTGTGGCTGGTGCCCCTGGTGGTGATCGGATTTGCCGATCGGGTCGCGAGTGCCGTGGGCACCGCGGTGGCGTCGCTGACCGGCCTGAGCTTCGACGGCTCCACGTCCGGCATCACCAGCGTGTTGGTGTTCGGCGCGGGGACCAATTACGCGCTGCTGCTGATTTCGCGTTACCGCCAGGAACTTTGGCGTCACACCGATCACCGCGACGCACTACGGCGTGCGGTGCGAACGGCCGGGCCGGCGATCGTGGCGAGCAACGCCACCGTTGTGCTGGCATTGCTCACCTTGATCTTCGCCTCCACACCGAGCACCCGGAGCCTAGGCGCGCTGGCCGCATGCGGCCTGCTCGTCGCCGCGGCATCTGTCCTGGTGCTCCTGCCGCCGCTGTTGACGCTATGCGGGCGGCGACTGTTCTGGCCATTCACTCCGAATCCGGACGAATCAGCGAACCTGAATGCCGGACTCTGGCATCAGGTCGCGCAACGCGTAGCCCGCCGTCCGGTTCTGGTCGCCGGGGTCACGGTCGCACTGCTGGCCACGTTGGCCACCAGGCTACTAGGGGTTCGCATCGGCCTCTCGCAAACCGAACAGTTCCGCGTCAAGGCTGATTCGGTCACCGGGTTCGAAATCCTTTCAGGCCATTTTCCGGCCGGTCGGGCCAATCCGACCGTGGTCGTGGCTCCCACCGCGAACGCCGCCGTGGTGCAACAGGCCATCACCGCAACACCCGGCGTAGTTTCGTCAAACGAGTCAGGCCAATCGAATACCGGATTGGCCAAGTGGTCGGTGGTGATCGACGCCGCTCTATCCTCTCGGCAAGCATTCACAACTGTTGCAGCACTGCGGCATTCGACTCAAGCTGGGACGCCCGATGCCCTGGTCGGCGGACCCGACGCACAGGCGCTCGACGCGCGCGACGCTGCGGTGCACGATCGGGTGCTGCTGATCCCAGCGATCCTGGTGGTGATCCTGGTCATCCTGTACGCGCTACTCCGATCCGCCCTGGCGCCGCCCACGCTGTTGGCGGCGACAATTCTGGGCGCTCTGGCCGCCCTCGGCCTCGGCGGCTGGGCCAGCATGCACGTGTTCGGCTTCCCCGCCTTGGACAACATCGCTCCGCTCTACGCCTTCCTCTTCCTGGCGGCGCTCGGCGTCGACTACACCATCTTCCTGGTGACCCGGGCCCGCGAAGAAGCAGCCGAGCACGGAGCGCGCGACGGAATGATCCGTGCGGTGTCAGCGACGGGTGGCGTCATCACCAGTGCGGGAATCGTTCTGGCCGCCGTCTTTTGCGTGCTCGGAGTGCTGCCGCTGATTGTGATGACCCAGCTGGGCATCATCGTGGGCCTGGGTATCCTGCTCGACACCTTCGTCGTGCGCACCCTGGTGATCCCCGCGCTGTTCGCCGTGATCGGTGATCGCATCTGGTGGCCCGCCGCTGTGATGAATACCAATAACGAAGGGACGCAATGTGAGTAAAGCAACTCTGGCCGGGACCGGACTGGCCGTGGCTGCGGCGGCAACCACCGGCAGCATCGCCAGCCCCGGCCGTACCCCAGGCTGGTACACGCGCATTCGCAAGCCGCGCTACCAGCCGCCCAGCGTCGCGTTCCCGGTGGCTTGGACGACGCTGTACACCGATATCGCGGTCACATCCGCGGTTGCCATCGACCGATTCCGCGCTACCGGACGCGAGGATAAGGCGCGCAGCTACATCGTGGCCTTGGGAATCAACTTGCTGCTCAACGCCAGTTGGAGTTGGCTGTTCTTCCGCTACCACAAACTGGGAGCCTCGGCGCTCGGTGCCGCCGCTCTCACAGCCAGCAGCGCCGACCTTGCCCGGCGGGCCGCCGAGGCTGACCCGCGGGCCGGTGCGGCGTTGGCGCCGTACCCGCTGTGGTGCGGTTTTGCCACCGTGCTGTCCACCGACATCTGGCGACTAAACCGGTAGGAGCCCAATCATGCCCTCGCTGCTGTGGTTTCGACGTGACCTGCGATTGCGCGATCATCCGGCCCTGCTAGCGGCATCCGGAAGCGGCGCCAAAGAAGACGTACTCGCTTGTTTCGTCCTCGATCCGCGCCTGGTGGCTTCGTCGGGGCCACGACGCCTGCAGTTTCTCGGTGATTCGCTACGGCAACTGAACGACGATCTGGACGGTC